>JARRLT010000410.1:0-4358 GCA_037386725.1 Promethearchaeota archaeon | reverse complement strand
AAATCAAAAAAAGAAAATTTTAGTATTTAAAAATTGCTCTATTCTTTAATACGTTTCTGATTGAATCCATGAAAATTACTCCTGCAAAGTTGGTTTCACATTGACTGATTCTTTAGTTTTGGTTTTCAAGAAGAGTCGTTCTATTCGTTTTGGTAGCATGAAGCCTATGTACCCACAAATAACCGATATTGTTAAAATAATTTTCGCTGTATAAGAAGCAATAATAGATGCATTTAATAGACTAATTCCATACAAAGGTATTAAAATGGATTCTATAATATTATAGATTTCCAGAAGGCTCCCAATGGTGATTCCTATTACATAGATGATTAAAAATTTGGATTTCAGTCTTAGTCTCGGGTCTTGTGACTTATAGGATTCTATGGCGATCCAACTTCCTCCAATAGTAAAAAATGATAGTGAAACGGTTAAATAAAAGTAACCAATGTATGAATAAGTTGGTATAAATGGAAATTGTAATTTTGTACTAAAAAGCCCGATATTAGTAAGTAGTATAACCCAATAAGATCCTTCAAGACCTGCAACTACGACTCCAAGAATAATAAGGAACCATATTCTCTGTTTTCCTTTAATACTGGTTAAATTTGAGATTCCCATTATCCAGAAGAAATGAAAGATAAATAAGAAACCCCCCATTATTAAGAAAAAAGCGAACCATATCCAATCAGGAAAACTATTTAAGATTAAAATATAGAAAAAGTTAAAAACTACACCCCCCCAACAAGTGGCTCCTGCAAAGAATATCATTCCTATATAAATCACTGTGCGATTTTTATTCTTGATTCCTTTAAAAACCATTAAGAACCCTAGAATAAGATTAAACGCCACGAATAGAACAACAGTAACTCCAATAGTCATCAACCCGGGTTGTGCGAGCAAAATCTCTCTTAGATTCGGAATTTGTAAAATCATTCTTATTATCCCCATAACCTAATTGTGTTACAATATTGTATTAATCGCGTTTTCTCTATATAAATCTTTAGGATTTACATAGATTATAATTATTTAGACAGATCTGTAAGATTCTGAAAATAATTTATGGTTTTAATGACGTTTTTATAAGTGTGAATCTAAATAATAGATTTTTTTAATTTTTATTCAAGTTTCTATAATATAGAGACTAAGAACAATATATTTTCATTCTTCTCACTTCTTTGCTTCAGGTATTAAAAAAACAAACTTACTTCCTTTCGTGTAATCGTCAATAATTTTATTCTCAACCCAAATACTCCCCCTATAACATTCTATTATTTTCTTTATCATTGATAGTCCTAATCCTATTCCTTCAATATTGTTAGCTGCGTTATCTATACGGTGAAAAATAAGTCTTTTTCTCTCTTCTTCTATTCCGATCCCATTATCAATAAATTCAAATTGAATATAATCAATACCTTCGCTTTCTTTTCTAAAAATATTAACCTGCAAGTTGATTATTTTATTGTTATTATAAGCTATTGCATTTTGTATAATATTTTCAAAAACATCCTTTAGAAGATGGTTTGCCTTTACTTCTAGACTTTTATTCTGAATATTAATATCAATTTTTAGTTCTCGATTTTTAAATTCTTGAGTTATTTCTTCAATTATGCCTTGTAAAAGTCCATAGAAATTAACTGGTACAAGTCGAGCATCTGTTATTGTTCCAGATAAATTTTTTATATTCCTTACTAACTTACTCCCTCTGTTGATTTGATTTTTAATTAATTTCATTAATCTTTCAATTTCTGAAAAGTTTCTCCCTTTTCTTAAAAATATTTCAAATAATTCCACAGCAGACAATATATTTTGTAAAATGTTGTTAATGTCATGTGCGAAGATATCCTTATAAAATTCTGCCCGATTATATGTTTCTCTATAATTTCCTTCAGATCTTTTAAGTTTCTTCTCAATTATTTTTAATTCAGTAATATCTATATTTACTCCTAAAATACCATCTATTCTCTTCTCTTCCCATATTGGTGTTATAATATTATAGAAATATTTCATTTTTCCTTTTATAGGAAATGATACCTCCCCTTTTACAGTCTCACCAGAGAAAGCTCTACGATTGTTATCTTTCCACAATTTCAAAGTTTCTTCATTACTAGCAATGTCTTCTGGTTTTTGACCAATAATATCTCCAAAATCTTCTTCTATTATACTATTTTGCATCCTATAAGTACCAGTATTGTCAATAACAAACGCTTGAAAAGGCAAGTTTTCAAAAATGGTTTTTTATTTTCTGTTATATCAATAGTTAAAACCAAAACAAGGTTTGGATTGATAAATCGATAAATTACCTCCAAATTTTTTGCTTTCCCTGTGCTTCGATACCTATATTCCATCTCTCTTCTTACGGTTTCACCACTTTTAACACAATTATGAAAATCTTCAAGAATGTCGTTTTTATTCTTATAGAAATCAAGTAAATTTATCCCAATATAATTGCAAATCTGATTATCTGTAATTCTCCTTGCACTTTCATTACTTTGGACTAAAATCCAGTTCTTTCCAAATTTCTTCCAAATATAAGCAGGGATGGGGATGTTTTCAAATATTAAGAGTAAATCTTCTTTACTTGGTGAAAAAAGGTTATTATTAATATCCATAAATTTCCAAAAATCTAATGTAATTACTTTATATTAATATTTTTTGAGAATTTCTTTTAAAAAGTTAAATTTATTCCATTCCATTTGGAGAAATAAATCACAAAAATTCTATAAAAAGGTTTAAAAACTAAAAAAATATAATTCACACATGAGTACGAAAAAAGAGGCTATTCCAATAGCAAAAAAGATTGTAGAAAAAGTATTACTAAATAATAACCTCCTAACAGATGTATACGAAGCAATAATTAATAAAAAGGAAGCAATTAGATATCCGAATGTAATGGCATTGGAAGAATTGGCTGAAAAAATTCCTGAAAAAATTTATCCAAGGTTTGAATATTTTTTTGAATTAACAACAAGTAATAACGCTTTTCATAGGGCAATTGGGATTAGTATAATAGCGAATCTTACAAAAATCGATGATCAGAATAAATTTGACAAAATTTTTGATGAATTTTATAACATGATGGATGATAAAAGTGTGATGGTAACTCGAAAACTTGTATTAGGATCGGGGAAGATTATCAAGAATAAACCCTACTTATTGGAGAAAATCACAGAAAGACTTTTTTTTAAAAAATATTTAAAGTAAAGTGCATATTTTCTAATTTAAAGAAAATAAAGATGGAAGTAAATAGAAAAAAGAAATATATCCTATGCTACGATTGACATAGCATAGAAAAAGAAGATAAAGATATCTATAGTAAAATGAATTAACCATGCCCAGAAAAACCCTTTAGTTTCTAGCATACTTTTTCCTAAAAACCATCCTAAAAACGTGGAAAGGAGAACACCAATTAAACCATTAGGAACTCCATAATAATGACCAATTCCAAAAAATATGGTTGTTATCAATAATCCTTGTGTTTGTCCAATTGCTTTTGAAGTTTCAGAAAGAGGAGCAGCTCGTAGGGTAAATTCTTCATTAAATCCATTAATTGCAGCGATAAAAATCACGACTGGAATTAATGGGAGGGTGGCTAAAAATACTTGAAATGTGTAATGTGTTGTAAGGATTAAAAAGGTAAGTGTTCCAATACTAAATACAATTACAAAGGGAACTGCTAACCGGGGCCAAGGTTTTGGTTCTTTCATTCCAAGAATTTTTGTAGGGTTTGCTAAAGCGACGATATCTCCTTTAATTAGAAATAAATCAGAACGGGATCTTCCGATTAGGAGTAAAAATAACATAATAATAAGCGCGGGAGAAAGTCTTAATAGATGCGTTAAGATGCTTGAAATTGCCCACGGTAAAGAATTTTCTAAGCCTATCCAAATCTCACTATTTCTAACAAAATAAATAAGTCCCCATTGCCACCCCCCTCCAAAACCTAGTAAGAAGATAATAAGTAAGATGACCATAAATGCTCTTAAAGATCTTAAGAGTGGGGAATAAAGAGTAATAACAAAAATTATCAAAATCCCACCTAAATTGACTAAAGGCCACCAATTTGGTTCTTGCCCTTCGAATTCTCGCCAGATAATTATTCCAAGTGAACTTGCTAATATCATAGCTATCCAAGATATTATGATCGGGATTCTAGAAGATAATTCATTTTCATTTTTTTGATTTTTCATAAAATAATTTTAATCAAATTTGGTTTAAAAATATTTTTTAATTTAATTACGAATATGAAAATTTAAAATCAAACTTCTCACTAACATTCCGATATCGATCTCAAAACTTTTAAATTTAAAGTTAATTGGGATTTTAACAAACCAACAAAAAGGTAATATCGGATTAATTAA
>JARRLT010000409.1:0-2731 GCA_037386725.1 Promethearchaeota archaeon | reverse complement strand
TTTTGGTAACTTTAAATACTCGAAAATTCGCTTCACCTCAACCCTTGCTTCTCTTTTAACACGGTCGTCATAATTTTCGAAGGTATTTAATTTGTTCATATGAGTCAGTGTACGGGAGAATTTATTTCTAAGGCGTTCACGTTTAGAACCGATTTGATTTCTGTTTTTAGGAGAATACTGAACTGCCTCCCCATTTCTCGGATAATTATAAATCATGTTTTGAATTTCAAGAACTATCCCACATGATTTACAAACATAACCTTGTTGTGTTTCGATTATTTCATCCGAATTACATAAATCACAAGTTAAATTCTCGGAGAGAGGTTCTATATCAACATTCTGATTACTTATCACCATTTTTTTCACATCTTATTTTTATAATTTTTTTCCATTTTTCTTGAGGGTAGTTTGAGACTAAATCACAAGAAATATTGGGGGGAGAGTCCCCTTTTTAAATGTTACGGTTTGGATCCAAATTGACCTTTTCCAAGCCAATAAATTAATCATTGTTAAAAATTAGGAAGATCATCCCTATAAAATCCTAATTTCCCTTATCAAAGTAAGTAAATTGGTTACCCTTCTTAACCGAAAAAAATGTATTTTTGGAAATTGAGTGCATTTTTTGCATTTTGCAGATCACCCCTAAAAAGTAATCTTCAAATTTGGACACCTAAAAAAAGTTATCTTCAATTTAAAGTAAAGGTTCTCGATCAACTTTTAGGAAGAATTTCAATCTCTTTATTTTGGTTAGTAAAAGAAAAGTTGAAAAAACTGCTAAATAATCTTACTTAACAGACGTTTAGATGAAAGCCTTTTTTTCTAATTTATCTATTTAAATAAAATGAAAAAATTGTGGTCTTTAAATATATTCAGTTGAAACCAAAGCATATACCAAATTTTTTCTGAGAATCCTGAAATTCACATAATTTTTTTGTGGATTTCCTTATTTTTTTAAATTTTTTCTTTTTAAATTCATATTATCAATATCCTTCATTATGGATCCTACAATATTTTCGGAAGGTATAGCGAATTCCGCAGAATTTTTAGTTGCATTTGGTTCAATTATTGGGTTATTAGGAGTTATTATCGGATTTCTCAGTTTCTTTGTGTTAGGAAGATATAGCCGAAAATATTCGATTATAATTATTGTGTTTTCAGCGGTTCTCTTATTAATTTGCGGTCCAACCGCAGGAATCGAATACTTTCATATTAGATTATAAAAACAAGTAAGTAAAAATAATGATTTAACATTGGTTTTCTTATTCTATTTTTCTTATTTAGTGGTATCCTTNTCCAGGCATAATTATCCCCGCTAAAAACGTATAATTTCCGATTTGGTTAAGATACTCATTAAAGAGCATCAGAATTCACTAAATTACGTTCTAAAAAGCAACAAGAAACCCCAAACAATCCAATTGATCTTAGATAAGCTATTATGATTTAAAAATTCGCAAGCTCGTCATATTTTATAACAATTGTTCGTTATCTATAATGACTTAAAGTTAAAGATAAAAAATGATCCTTGCCAGGCACCCTGGATTTTTGTCTTTTGGTTATATTTTACTCACTTTGAGTAATACCTTCTTAATTCTACCTTAAATTTTATATTACGGTAAGAACAAGGGTCCTAAATTCATTCTCATTTTCTCTTATTTATTTATCAAAATCACGTAACTTTATTTTTATTTTTTTAGCCTTAATTCAATTTTTGTTTAAATAGATTTGTCTCAATTAATGGGTAAAATCAAAATTGAGAGGAAAAAATGTATTTAGAAAAAATCGAGGAAAAAATGAAACGATTTTTAGTGTGTTTTAAAATCCTTAAAAAAGTTGCTTCAGTCGATTCTATTACTGCAAAAAGCCTTTTGCATCTATGGCCATACGACAATTCCTCCTTATATCGAAACTTGCGACACTGGGAGGAGGAAGATATCATTAAAACTATAAGACCAAATTCGACTGAATCGTATAACTTATATTTGAAAACACCTGCTTTAAATAAGAAATTGCAGGAATTGAATGCTCTTATCACCAATTTTTAAATTAATTTATTTCTTTTGTCATTTCTTTCGCAGATCCCGGAGAGAGAAAGGGGGAATTTAGAATATAATTATTAGGAGATTAATTTAAAAAATCATTCATGGTTGAAGAAAAATTTTTCCTTTAAATATAAAAATTTCAGATAAATATTAATAGGATGTTCGCAAAAATAATATCACATAAAGTAATCAGTAAGTAAAAAATTCAGATAAATCCAATTAGAGTCGATTTTCAATGAATAGAAAATATCTTACATTCATAATTATATTCTTATTTAGTTTTTCCTATTTTGGTTTCGCTTTCTTTCAGTTTAATTTCCCTCAAAATAATTCAGGAATTAAGACTAATCAAGCAAATTTTAGCAAATCTTCTTCAGATCCTAAGATTGATTCGTTGTTATGGAAATATGGTAGTGAATATCCCGGAGAAGGTCCTGTGACCGATCCCAGATTAGTTAAATTTGATGATAATGGAGAAGAATATATAGTATTTGGTACCGATGAGGGAATCGTAGTCATAAGTAAGTTCGGTGATATCGTCATGAGTTATCGTACTGATGCAAGTGTGATTGCGTTCGAACTTATCGAAGATATTTCTGGGGATGGACTTAAAGATATAGCACTTATTACCTACACAGCCAAGAAGGATAATGTTATGGCAATATCTTCGGATAAAGGAATTTTGTTATGGA
>JARRLT010000408.1:0-2546 GCA_037386725.1 Promethearchaeota archaeon | reverse complement strand
AAAAAAGAGTATAAGGGTTCCCAGATTCTATTCTTCTTTCTTTATTATTATATCAACTATTCCTAACCATTCTTTAGCTTTTTGTAAAGAATCCACTATTTTTCGTTTAGGATTTTCTGCTTTATTAATAACAAATTTAAATTCTTCTCCCAATGGAGGATTATTTCGAATAATATAGGCAGACTTCCCTAATCTTTCATTATTTTGTTTGAGAAGATCTAATAACATTTCTAAAGTCTTCAAAGAAATTAAAATAACGTCAGATAAATCAATTATGAATGAAAAATGTTCTAGACCCTCTATTCCTTCTAAAAAATCGTCTTTCAACCGCTGAGCTGCTTTGGGAGGAAAATTTCCTCTTGCCTTCAAATAGAAATTATTATCTCCTATATTTTCAATCTTATACATAGTTTCCTCATAGTTTTATATGTTTCCAAGATAGAATAGTTAGAATTCTTATTACTATAATCAAAAATATTTGTGTTTCTAATATTTTCATTCCCTAATATTTTAAAAATTTATCTTATCAAATTGAAAGTAATTCTATAAAAGGGAGTAGCTTATGGTATAATTAATAATTTAGAAAGAATTGTAATATAATTACCCCCCAATAAGATAAATAAATAAAAATTTGAATTTTATTAATATCACTTTTTATCCTTCTTATAGAATTTGAGCTTTTTACTTTTCTTTGAAGTATATAATTAAAAAAAGTTAGATTTATTGCTTGAAATAAAAAGAATATGTTTTTATTTTTTATCTGTAAATTTTTTTAAATCCAATTCTTCAAATAGAATTTTGACAGGTATGCCCATTTGAAACCAATAAATATATTTTTCTTGATTAGGGTTATCCTTTTGCTCCTTGATAATCTGTTCCTCAAATTCCATACCAAATTTGACAAATTGTTTTTGTAATCTCATCCATTGGTCCTCAGTTAGAAAGTATTCACCCATAAAAAATTGGGGAATATCCTGCTCTGTAAAATTTTTAGTTTTATAAGTTTCTTTCCAAATTTTTATTATATCATCAGAATCGGTTTCTTCTATATATTCAAAGAATTTGATATATTTATCCAAAATCTTTCTATTATAAAATGCTATAGATTTAAGTGATTTAGCCATCTTTTTAACAAGTTCCTTATCAAGCCCATGTGACAGATCACAACCAGGTATTGAGGTTATTTCATCAGAATTAGGAGTTAGAGAATAATAATGTGCCTCTATATTGGCTCTAATATGCTCTTTTTTAGAAATTTCAACAATTCCAAGCTCGATTAATTTTTGTAAATGGGGATGTATTGTAGATTTTGCCTTTCCTAATTTATTCGCTAATTCAGTAAAACTTAATTCAGGATATACTTTTAATAGCCCCCATATTCTAAATGATATTCCACTAAAAGCAGAAATTTCTTAATTACTACACTTTATCTTTTCTTTTTACTTGTTTTAATAGAATTAATTCAAGTTTATAAGTATTATTAATAAAACGAATAATTATGAATTGATTATATTAATAATATTAATACTTCTATATTGTTCTTTTAAATTATATCGAATCGATTCGTATAAATTTATGATTTTATTTTATATTTCTTAAAGACTTTTGAAAGTGATGATTTCTAATATTCAATTAATACCGAAATATTTAAATATGAATTTAACCTCATTTATAAATGAATCCGAATAATATAGAATTCGATATTTTCTAGTATATAATGAGTATCATAAAATATATTAGAATCAACGAATCGATTCGGAAAATCTAACAAAAATCAAATAAAGAAATCCAATGGTAAATTAAAATAAAAGGAGGTAAAAAGAATTATGGGATTTTTTGAAAAATTTAATGGTGCATATTTTGCTTTTTTAGCATTCATAGCTGCAGGAGTAGGTTTGTTAGTAGGATTGATGATTTATTTACCGTTTAATCCATCTTTTAGCATTTTTACGAATTTATCATGTGATTTACAAGCTGGGCCAATTGGAGCTCAAATTTCATATTCCACAGGCATGGTTTTATTAGCAATCTTCACAATTTTTCTTATGCTGTATATAACAAGAGATTTAAAGAAAAATGGTATTAATAATAAATTGACCTTGATATATAATTACAGGAGTTATAGGTGAAATCTGGCTAATAATAGGCGGAATTTTTCCTTTAAATCCAGCACTTACTCTCGCATATGAAATTCACAGAATAGCAACTTGTATTTTCCTTAGTTTTTTTGCATTTAATTTCATTTGGCTCGGATATTTACAGTATACTAACACTGGATACTCTAAATTGTTAGCAATCATTGCAATTTTGGCAGGAATTTTTTCAGGTCTATTTTTTGGGGGCTTTATAATTCAAGAATATACATCAGTGGCACGTAATATGTTCGTTTATCTTTCTGAATGGACATTGTATGCATTATATTTACTATGGTT
This sequence comes from Promethearchaeota archaeon, assembly GCA_037386725.1. Classification (GTDB taxonomy): domain Archaea; phylum Asgardarchaeota; class Lokiarchaeia; order Sigyniarchaeales; family SOKP01; genus JARRLT01. The sequence continues at coordinate 114 of JARRLT010000408.1, read as the reverse complement.
AATAGGGCAAGGAATTTATTTCTGGAAAAAGGGAAGATAGTCTTTAAACTAATTTAAATGTTAAATTAAATCAAAAAAAGGAGAGAAATCCTATATATGTTATTAAAAAAGAAA
>JARRLT010000407.1:2530-3735 GCA_037386725.1 Promethearchaeota archaeon | reverse complement strand
AATTCGATTTAGATCAAAAAGAAAATCTAAAAATAAAAAATAAAAAATAATTAAAAATTAACTTTAAAAAGATCATTATGAATAGTCAATCTGATTTAAAAATGAGTTTACAAGAATGTTTAGCAAGCCGAAAAGATTGTTCTGGAAAAGGTCGAAGTCTATCAAAAGATGATATCTTAGATATTTGTAAGTCTACAAATCAGGCTGCACCCTCGAGATCTTTATTTATAGTATTACCCGATGGAAAAGAATATACTGGTGGGATATATTCATATAAAAATAATGAATTAACACTAATTACAGATGAAGAAAAAACTCAGTATACAATGGAACTCTATCCAGAATTAATAATTAAAGAAAGAATACCTTTAGATGATTTAATCCAAGTAGGACTTATTTGGCAGCATCTTTCGTTAAAGGTAGAAAGTATGGGGCTTGGGATATCCCAAAGAGCAAGAGCTCCAAAAAAGTTTAATACTCTTATTAATGAAAAACTAAATGAAAATCACATTTTTCTTTATTCAGTAGCTGTTCGCGAAAGAGATCGAGAAGGTTTGTTAGAAGATACTTTAGAACCTCCAAAAATAAAAGTGAAGGAGAATTCGATACTACTTAATATACCCTCTTGTTATGAAGATAGAAAAATATATAAAAACCAGTATAATGGAATTGCCTTAGACTCTGCCATATTTAATCAAATCGAAAGAAAATCTCCAAATTTTTCGACATTGCATGAAATATCCCAGTTATTATGGGCTTGTGAAGGTGAAACTGATCATGCTACTCATGGGAATAGAGATTCTTTAGAAAAAAATGGTTATGGCAGAGTTCATGCTTCGGGATGTGCTGGTTATGCCATTTATCCAATAGTAATTGTAGAAAATCTTGCTAATTTACAAAAAGGTTTTTATCTATATAATCCTGTAGGATATTCCGCATTGAATAGATGGATTAGTGTAGATAATAAAGTAAATTACGACCATTTTCTTCAACAATTTACTTTTAATTTATCAAAAGAAAAGATCGAAGAAAATATTGGTGCAAATTTTACAAATTTTGCTATTTTATTATGTATTGACAGAAAGAAGCCATGTTCGGGATTATTTCATAAAATGATTATGAATATCGATAATTGGGCTGAGGTTGAAGCAGGTATGGCATTGACGGGATTACAGTTACAAGCAAATGCTTTAGGATTAAAATGG
>JARRLT010000407.1:0-2520 GCA_037386725.1 Promethearchaeota archaeon | reverse complement strand
CAAATCCAGATGATCCTATATATCGAGAACTATTTCATCTTGATTCCGCTGAAAAAGAAGTAAATAAAATGGCCGAAGATATGATAAATCTCGCTAAAAATGAGAGATTGTCATTGAAAGGAAATCTAGTACCAGCGGTTTTGTTTTCATTACAAAAGTGAACATTAACTTAAAACTTATAATATTATTATTAAAATTAGGAGATTACCCATGGATCAAATACTTATAGGTACAATAGGATATTCAATTAATATAGTACTATCTTTATTATTTGCCGGGATGATAATTGATAAATTATATGTTTCTAAAAAATTTTCTAAAGAAAATGACTTTCATTTTTATAACGATTTATTTTCTTGGGAAATGTTTTTTATTTTTATTGCAATTGAAAATATAATTAGAGTTGTTACTCTATTTTTATCCATTAATCCAGAAATTTTACGTTTAATTTTAAGAATTAGAATTTTAATCCTCTTTTTCCCATTTTGGAATAAAATTATTCATTTAGAAAAAGTCATGAATATTATTACTTATGAAAGACATTATCTCGGTGGAATGATTCCATTAATAATAGCGATCATATTGCTCTTTTCAGACCTACCAGATATACAGTTAATTTATGTTTTCTTGATTGCTTGTTTCTTTCCTTTTTTAATCTTTTTTATATTTTTCAAGAATAATGGTACTACAAAAAAGAAAAGCTTAAAAGTTATTATAGGAGCTTTTCTTATCGTCCTAGGATTCATTTTACAACCAGGAATAGTCTATAGTTTTGATAAAATTGCTTTAATACCTTACCTATTTCTCATTCTAATAAGCATTTCTTCTCCAATCTCATATATAATTGGTTCGCTTATAATTTTTCTTAGTTTTAGAAGAGAATTATGAAATACTAATGGGAAAAAGAAATTCTTTTTTATTATTTGTTTTTTTAATAAAAACAAAAATTCTCTAAGAACATTAATAGTTATTAGGAAAATTAGATGAAAAAGAGAAAAATTTTAATGATCTTTATTAAGAATTGATTTTTCTTTCTTCTCCATCTACTTTTCTTTTTTTCTTCTGGGGGCTCGGGGGTAATATCAACATCTACTTCAGCGATAATAAAGGCTAAATATATAGGAGCTGTATGAGGATGGTGTGGGTCATTAAAAATATTAAACTTTATGTCTTTAATTTTATAATCTTTATTACTCTCATGTAAAATTATAAGATTTCGATTAACCTTATTTGTAAAATCTGAAGGATCGCTAAAAGTACCCCCTACCACATATACTTGATCAGTTCGTATAATTTTTTTCTCGGCTGGATCATCTTCCATATTCAAATCAAAAAATTAAAATAAAGATAAATAATTTATGCATAGATAAGAAATCATTTTCTTGGTTAAAAATTTAATTTATGTATAATCTAGTTTTTCTTCTTGCATATAATATTACTCCAATAATTAAGAATAAGACTAACTGTAATAGGGCTTATTATTTTTTAAATTAATAGTAAGGAGACATTCTTAGTAAGATTAATTTCACAAGTGGAGTAATTACTTTCATACCAAATCTTCTCAATCGATAGTCATGCTTCACTCTGTTAACAAATTGCTGAAAAGTTTCCGTTTGAAATCGCAGGACTTCTTGGGAGTCCTTAGTGTCCATCCAATCAATATAAAACCAATCTTCCTTTTCTTTTGCTACTTTAAATGCTTTCTCTGGAAGCATTTTTAATCCCAGTGCATCAAAGAATCCCTTTAAAAAATCTCTTTCTAAAAATTGACAATCCTCACCACCTCCAATAAGAAAAATCTTGTTAATCTCGTCTATAGTTACGGAATTGGCAAATGCTATTCCACAATCTCTTGAGGAAACAAATTCTATTCGTTGCTCAAGGGGCATTTCAAAAAGAAGATTGTCAAATTTAAGAGGAATTTTTTCGACGGATACGGCTGCTAATCTCAAGATTATCCAAGGAAGACCACTTTGTTTCACTATTTTTTCACATTCTACTTTTGTTGTTGAATAACTATCGGAAGGATCTAAGGGACTATCTACCGTCACAGGTGGTTTTAAATGCATCGTTATTCCATAAACGCTCGCAGAACTTGCCAATATAAATCTTGGCTTTTTTACCAAAGTTTTTGCAGCATCTATTAGATTATGAGTTCCTTCAATATTTACTCTCTTAGCTAATTCTGGTCTTTCTTCACTCAAAGGTGGTATAATAGCGGCAAGATGAATGATGCTATCAATTCCCTCAACGGCCTTATTTACACTTTCTTTATTAGAAGGATTACAAGAAAAGGCGAAAGAAGTATCAGTTTTTGTTTCAGGAATGGCTGGACCTGCGCAAGCCCGAGGCGCGCAAGTATCTGAGCGATCAGCGCGAGCGCTTCCTGGCCATCGGAGAGGGCCCGGTGATCCGGGAGACCCCGGGTCAGCCGCTGCCCTGCCCGATCCACGGCGGACGCCAGCGGCGCGGCCGCGGCTGCCGCTGCCGGCATGGTCACGGCGCGACCGAGAGCTGACG
>JARRLT010000406.1:0-2690 GCA_037386725.1 Promethearchaeota archaeon | reverse complement strand
GCTATTTATATAAATATGGAAATATATATTGTTTTCATGAATTCAGTGATGAAAATCCACTTACAGAATTTATAGATAAAAAATCTAAAATCAACACAATTGAGCTTAATAAACTTGAAGATAGAGATATAATTTGGATTCTAAATGATTGTTTATATCATTATTTGAATAATATCGGTTTGAAATATTATAGAAGAAAAGCGAATAGATATTTTTACTTTTTTAGCAAAGGAAGAGATAAAAAAATCAGTTGGTATGATTTTAACACTAGAACAATAAAAAAATGGCCTGTTGTAATTAAATCTGATAATTTTTATAAAAATCTTGCCGCGAATATATGTTCAGGGATTCAGATGATTATATTGTTGTTGCCACGACCAGACCTGAAACATTACTTGGTGTCAGCGGCGTTGCCATTTCACCCGATGACAAGAAAAAACAGCATCTCATTGGAAAAGATAACTGGAAATTCTGGGACGAAAATCTCATAAAATTCAAGAATTTAATCAATTTAGAGGCAGATTTTAAACCAAATATTGAGGCTAAAAATATACCTTTAGAACAAAAAACTATTGGAGATGAAGAGAATGAAAGTGTTACATCTAAAGGATCCCAAACTATTATTCAAAGATGGAAATGCCTTAGATCCTTGTCACGGGTTAACTGAATTTGGTCCATATGGTATCCATCAATTTAAAACTATTAAAGTAGCACTAATAGGCTCTGAAGAGTCTATTTTTCAGGTGGAGAATTTAAAATCAAATAGAATAGAGCGAATTAAATATGCTATTAATTTAATCGGATCTAAGATGAAAAAGTTATCAGACATAGATCCAAAACCCGATGTAGTAATTATATCTATTCCTAAAGAGATTTTAAAATCATGTAGAAGTAAAAAATATAAACATACAAATCGAATTTATCTTTTAAAACGTCAATTTCATCCAGGATTTAAGGACTTTAAGGATGGTTATAACTTTCATAATATTATTAAAATTATTGGAATGGATCAGGGTATTCCGACTCAATTAATATATCCAAATACATTAACACCTAACCCTAAAATTAAAGGTCGACAAGATTTAGCAACAATTGCATGGAATTTGACTGTTGCGTTACTTTATAAAGCAAATGAAATTCCATGGAAATATTTCGAATTTCCAGAAAATACTTGTTTTATAGGAATTTCTTTTCATAAAGAATTTGATGATAATGATGAAACTGTGATGAGGGCAAGTGTAGCTCAAACATTCCTTTCAAATGGAAGAGATATAGTATTACGTGGCGATAAATTTGATTGGGATGAGAAAATTTCACGACAACCTCATATGAGTGAAGAGTATACAATTAGGTTAATGAATAAAATTCTTGAGAAATATAAAGAACATTGGGGTAGAAATCCTGATAGAGTAGTAATTCATAAAACATCTCAATATTGGGAGGATGAAGAAAAAGGTTTTGAAAAGGCACTTGAAAATGTAGAAGTAAGGGATTTAGTAACGGTTTCAAGGACAGATTTAAGACTTTATAGATTAGAACAACAACCGGTAGTAAGAGGGACTTTTGTAGAATTATTGGGACGATATTATTTGTATAATGTGGGATACATTCCATGTTTAGAAGAATATCCAGGATCTAGAGTTCCTACACCCGTAGAAATAAAATTCCATAAAATAGAACAAAGTCGCAAAAAAATTTGTGAGGAAATCATGGCACTAGCAAGATTAAATTGGAATAATATAGATTATTCGACTAAATATCCCGTAACATTGACGTTTTCAAGAAATATTGGTGAGATATTATCTGAATATAGAGCAAAATCCTTATCTAAAGTTCCAGATAAGTATAGGTACTATATGTGAAATAAATTGGACATTTTAATTCTAAAAATATTCTTAAAATTCAGAAAAATTATCTAAATAATCGAATAAATCCTCAATTTCTTCTAAATCCTTACTGATATCCTTGATTTGATTGTCAGTTCTTCTTTTTAAATCAACGGGCGTACTATAATAGGTAGATTTAGGAGTCGTGATGATTAATTCATTATATCTCGTAAAGTTACAATTCCAATTTTCTAACACACTCTGATGATGAGATGGTTATTATTGGTGTATATTGAGAGAATTGGCTCGTAAAAATAATTCCGAGAAATGTTACAATTATTCCAAATGCTATGAAAATTGATATTATGATTATATTTTTCATTAAAATCATTACAATTTATGATATTATATAAGTGAAAAATGAAGAAAATGTTAGTAATAGGATCGTAATTCAACTATTAAAATTTTTAGGATTTGAAAACAAGGTAAAAAAATTAATAGATCCTCTTTAAAACTGAGATATTATATTTATTCCCTCGATCGTAAATTACTGATTTAAAAATCCAAAATTAATAGCGGTATACACTTTTGTTTCCATCCATAATAGGATTATCCAATCCTTAACTACTATAATAAATTTTAAAACATAGGTTTATATTACTATATTTGGATATTAATTCCAGTTACTGTTGAATTATATAAATATTAATAAAAACTAAAATGTGTAAGTAATTTTAACTTAGATAGAAAATATAAAAATATTGAAAAAAAGTTATATCTATAGAACATTCATATAAATGCTGATAGAATATATGGGGTTTCAATGCAACAGAGTGGGATTACAGATATCTTTAGCGTTGATCT
>JARRLT010000405.1:0-3338 GCA_037386725.1 Promethearchaeota archaeon | reverse complement strand
TAATCCAATTTATTTTATCTGATTTTTATGATATACACAGTCGTTCACCCCATGCAACCTAACGAATTATATCCTCTAATCCGTTGTATATTTACTATATGCTTAAAATTCCAGCTTACAATGATGGGACAATTGTTCACTGTGGCTAATGCAACATGAAGTGCATCATTTGAATTTTTTCTGAGCCGCAACACAGCCGTGGGCCCTTAGACGTGTTTCTCAGAGTGGTTTTAATACTTTTCTTTCAATGACCCCAGTTTCTCTATATATTCTTGAGGGGTAAATCCATGTAGTAACATCTGATGCAATACTATGATATTGATCTCCTCAATTTTAGCTTTATTTTTAATTACCGCGCTATTGATTATATCTTCTATTGACGTATTTTTTTGCTTAAGGCTTCCGAAATATCCTCCGAATGCGATAAAGATCCCTGCGAGTAGCTCCAAATCTGAAGGAGAAAAAACATGCTGACATTCTTCACATACCAAAGATAGATTTATAGACGTTTGATATGCATTATTGACATCTTCAATGCTATTTCGACAGATAATGCAATATTTAGTAGAACTAGATTCATTAGAAGTGCTTAAATCAACTGTCATGAATTAAGAATATATTATGCTTATTTAAAAGAAAAATGAAATAGGAGAAAAAAACTAAGTTGGTATAATTAATAAAATATTAGGCCGTGTTTATCTAAAATGTAGTTATAATCTTCATTAATATCATTAGACTCTAAAGAGCACACTTTTGCATCCTTAAACCGATTATAGTTTAGTTTAATCCATACCGAATCAATACGAGAAAATAATTTATATGAAAAAGGTTGGACATGATCAGTTGCTGGGTTATAGGTACTTTCATGAATTAAGATTATCTGAGTTTGACTTAAGTGAGAAAGGGTAACTAAAGGAAGAATTTGTGAGGTAAAAAAGTGATCCAAATATTTGGAAACTTTTACGATATCAGAAGTTCGTAAAATTTGGGTCCTAAGGTGATGCGAAATATTATCGATTACAATAAATTGAATTCGAAAAGGACGGATCTTACTTTTTTTGATAACCTCGCTTATAATTCTTTCTTGATAATCCAAATTTTGAATTAATGAAAACCCAGGGGTAAGAATAATTTGTCCCAACATTTGAGTCTCCTCCGAAGTGCAACTAAATAAATCAAGAAAGCGATTTTTAGGAAATTTTTCACTGGCTTGAACCCATATACAGATACTCCCTTTTTTCAGTTTCTTACCAACATACTGAAGTGCGAATGTTGTTTTACCTACTCCAGATTCTCCAGTTATATTTATGAATGATTCCTTTTGAAGCATATTCTCAATCGATTTTACACTTATCATAATAATCTACTCCCTTAACAAATTTAAGACTTTTTGTTTTTGTTGCTCTATTTTCTGCTTTTTGGAATTAGATTGGCTCTCTTGAGGAAAATTAGTATTAGAGCAATAGTAGGATTGTTTTGATAGAAAATTAAAAATGCAATTCCAATAACAATAAAGCATAGAATTTTCATATTTTCTCACAAATTTTAAAATTTTTGAAGAGAAGAAAAAGTAAGAGTATAAAAAAGAAAAAAGATGTTTTATCTAAAAATCTGTTAAATGAGATAGTTAAACAATTTTTTCAACTTTTTCACTAATAACTAAAATAGAGAGCTGGAGATTATTATCAGAATCTGATCGAGAACCTCAACCTTAAATTGAAGATAACTTTTTTTATGCGTCTAACCTTGAAGATCAATTTTTTAGAGTGATCTGCAAAATGCAAAAAATGCAATCAATTCCCAAAAATGCACTTTTTTTGGTTAAGTGGGGTAACAAAAAATGGTTATATGTAATCAAAATGTTGAGGTAGAATCTCTCTCCGAGAATTTAACTTGTGATTTATGTAATTCAGATGAGATAATCGAGACCCAGCAAGGTTATGTCTGTAAATCATGCGGGATAGTTCTCGAAGTTCAGAAACTGATTTATAATTATCCGAGAAATGAGGAAGCCGTTCAATATTCTCCTAAAAACAGGAATCAAATCGGATTTAAACGAGAGCGCCTTAGAAATAAATTCTCCCGTACACTAACCCACATAAACAAATTAAATACCTTCGAAAATAATGACGACCGTATTAAAAGAGAAGCAAGAGTTGAGGTTAAGCGAATTTTCGAGTATCTAAAGTTACCAAAATCATATTTGAATGAGACTATAGATCTAGTCTTGGATATACGATCCCAATTAGCGAAGGGAACCAAATATCGTAACATTCAGATATTAACTCCTATAGTGATTTATATTTCGCTAAAATTAAAACTCATTCCAATAAATCAGTATGAAGTATTAGAAATAGGCCATATCAATAAAAAGGACTTTAATGCATTTAAATTGCAGATTTATCGGGTAAAACCGGAATATATTGAAAGGAATAGAAAAGAATATGTCATCAGAAGGATATTCGAGATTCGGGAACATTTTGGGTTAGATATGGAGTTTTATAATGTCGCGGTTTCCATTTTAGAAAAGATGTGGGGAGTAATTAAGAATACTACGGATGATGTGATTGCCGGAGTGATAAGTTCCATCGTCCTCCTCTGTAATTATCAAGATCAAGATAATATTAATGTAAACTCATTATGTCAAATGCTTGGAATTCGAATGAGTACCATTCAATCCCAAGTAAAAAGGAAAATTTTCCAAAGGCTAAAAATTCCAGGATTTCAATCGTTAGTTCGATCTTCCGATCTATTAAAAACCATTATGGAGAAATTAGGATTCCTTCAAGGTAAAACAGAGAAGGATGAGAAAGTATTTGAATCAATTGATATAACTGAAACTTGCAATACTGATTTTCAAGAAGTTGCAGAAGAAGAACATGAAGAGCCGTTTGTTGTACCACAAGCATTTGAAGTTGAATTGGCTAATTATAACAATAGCCAAGAAAGACTCTACGCATTTGTTCTAGACAATGGACCTGAAGGAATTCTAATTATTGCTCCATTCATAGAAAATGAACGAATGATTGAACTAAAACAGAAAAAGAGTAAAAATTCCGATTTAAATCGCTCAGTTTCAGAAGTTGCTATCGAAGTAATTAGTTTAAAAGGTCCAAAAGGCCCTCCTTTAGCAATTGTATAGGGCTCAACTTCACATCTCATTTGTGAAGTTATTTTTTCAGTTTTTCACGATATTTTTTTCTAAGCTTGGCAATTTTTGGAGCAATAACTACTCTACAATAACCTGCGTTGGGGTTTCGACTAAAGTACTGCTTATGGTATTCTTCTGCTTTGTAGAATCTGTTGAAAGGCTCAACTTGTGTGACTATTGGGTTATC
>JARRLT010000404.1:993-4038 GCA_037386725.1 Promethearchaeota archaeon | reverse complement strand
TTTAGGATTTGGTCGATCTGACAAACTTCTGCGAATGAAAAATTACTCCTATAAACTTCAAGTTGACATTTTTACTAAATTTGTTGAATCTTTAAATTTAACTAATTTAACTTTATTTTGTCAAGATTGGGGGGGTTTAATTGGACTCCGGGTTGTAGCTAATCTACCTAAGAGGTTTGATAGGATTGTAGCAGCCAATACGGGCCTGCCTGGTATGAAAGGGTTCAGAGCCCGAATTTATCCCTATTTATTTCGTTTTGCTGTATGGAGAGAAGGTAAAGTTACGATCTCAGATTTGAATGAAGGACCATTAGAGAAAGGATCCATGAAACCACTTATTCGCTGGGTTGCGTACACTAAAACAGCTCCAGAATTTCCTATTGGAGATATTATTCAAACTGCTACACAAACCAAATTATCTCCCGAAGAGTTAGCTGCTTACAATGCCCCTTTTCCGGATGAAAGTTATAAAGCGGGAGCACGAATAATGCCAAGCCTGGTTCCCACTCAACTTAAAGAAAACCAGAAAGTATGGGAAGAATTGTTTGCAAATTGGACTAAACCCTTTTTAACCTTATTTAGCGATCGAGATCCAATTACTCATGGAGGAGAAAAACGTTTTCAAGCAAAAATTCCAGGGGCAAAAAATCAACCGCATACCATAATTAAGGGTGCTGGCCATTTTTTGCAAGAAGATAAAGGAGAAGAGCTAGCAGATTTAATCATTAAATTTATCAATGCTTAGCTCTTCTTCTTAATCTTTCGAATATTTTGAATAATTTTATCAGTAGAAACAATTTTAATACATTTTTGTTCCCAATGACCATATTTTTTACCCTTCCATATACCATAAATTATAAAACTTTTTTCATCAAAAGTCAATTCTATTGCTCCAAATGTTACAGATAGGATATATAGCAATCTTAAGAAACTTTCCCATTCAGAAAATAAATGATGGCCTAGTTTATAATAGGGAACTTTCTCCAAATAAATAGGAACAATATTTCGGTTCCCTTTTGCTCTTGAAATAAAATCAGAATCTTGAGAATATAAAAAAAGTTTTAAATCTTGCTGAGAAATTTCTTTAACTATTCCCTCAATTATTTTACTATCCATATCATCATTGGTTATCTCATCCTCAATATCAACAATTTTTGAATAAGTAAACTCAATAGATTCCAAATAATCTATATGGCCAAGATGCCATTCCCGAGATGTCAACTTATTTTGATTGAAAAAGTTGTCAATTATATTTGGCCGATAACATACTCGTTTGATATCCTCAATATCATTATTTTTATATTTCCATTCATAACCAGTAAGTTCAGTTTTCACCCCATTCGAACATATAAAATTAATAGGAAATGGTGGCTTATTGTATTTCTTTAGAAGAAGTTGAGTTAATTGATCGAAAAAGAGATTAAAATACATATTAGTGTCAAACGCGACAGCAATAGGTAAATCACCTTCTAATAAATTGGTTTCTTCAATTTCATTAACCAATTTTTCAAAATGCCTTTCATAATACTTTTTTCTGAATAGTACTACGTGCTTCTTGAATATCTTTTGGTTTTATCCATAAATTTATATTGACTTTATCGGATAGATCTATTTCCATTAAGTCCAACCCATATAAACAGTCTCTTATAATAAATCTAGTTTTAGCGTTTAAATACAGTTCATTTAATAATAGCATAGACTGTTTAATTGATAAGATTGCATTCTTTTTATTCATCCTTTTACTCATTCTCTAATTTTGTTAATTTCTCTAAGCCTTTATTACTTATTTCATAACCTTTATACTCTGTGGAGTTATTTGTCATTATTTCAGATTTAATAAGAGATTGGTTTTCTAATTTTTTCAATATCTTTCTTAATTCCGAACCTCTGATTGAGTGATCTGAATCAAAAAGAAATTGTCTAATTTTGTTTTTAGAACTTAAATTTTTAGAAATAGCTAATAAAATTAAATTCTCTATTTTCTCTTGGTGATTATTAACCTTATTAATTAATTCCTTTAAATGACTCTTGGAATCTTTAACATTGAAATCTTCCTTATTATCTAAGGGTTTAGTGAAAATTTCTGTGGAATCTATTATATCTATTAATTCATTTTTGACAATTGGGGTTAAAGGGAAAGGGATATCTTGGTATTTCCTTTCTTCTAAATGTAGGTAGAATACTAAAATTGGAATATTGGACCTCTGTAGTCCAATATAAACATTAATTGCAGACATGTATTTCCTTCCGGGTGTCATATCTAAGATTATCTTTTCAGGTTTTATAGAAATTTCCATTGAAATTATTTTCTTGATGCTATTGGCATAATTCTGAATATCATCACTTATAAGATCATGGATGATAATATTTTCTTCTTTAAATGCAGTTTTTGAATATTCACCTATAATCTCTCTAATATAGGATTTGACAAGTTCAAGATTTTGGCTAACTTTTTCATAATCAGTATATAGAAATACAAATTTGCTTGGACATTCATTATATTCCTTACAATATGCCCAAATCGGATTAATTGCCGCAAATGGGCTCCAACCTATGGTACTAATCCAAGTTATCATTTCCTTAATCTCCTTGAAATTATTGGCTGTTTTATTCCCAAAAATCCTCCCAAACAAGTTATGGTTAAACTTTCTGGAATCTTTGATAGCGGTTTAGCAGCTGATTCGTCTACAAATAATCTGGTAATAGATTGAAAAGTTCGTATGTGCTATCTTATGGGATCAGAACACACCTAATATTAATATCTTTAAAATTACTTATAAATGTTCCCGCATAGATAAGCGCAATAGAGTTACTTCTTTTTCATCCGCATAGATTTAGAAGAATCTTATCTTCTTCAGTAAATTGATTAAAATATTTTCCTAATTTTAAATATCTATTAATTTCTAACTCATTTATCAAATCATATGGGAAATGCTCTTCAGATTCATTCTTCAATTATATGTTTCGGAAAAATTAGAATCGTACCAGAATAACGGGCTAGTCCTTATCTTGAAAGATATATAATTAATTAAGAAATTTTAATAT
>JARRLT010000404.1:0-981 GCA_037386725.1 Promethearchaeota archaeon | reverse complement strand
TAAGTTATTTGGATTTATTCTACTTTCAAGCCATTTCAACACTAATTCTAAAAGTTTTGGCTCTATAGGCTTTATAATTTCTTTTTTATAGTTTGATATAGAAGCTTCACCTTCCTCAATTCTAAGCATATGTGTCATATTTTCAATAACATGATACTCGAAAGGGGATTTTACTAAGTTCGCCATTTGTTCGAGATCTGCAGGATCAACTTGGATATCTTTGGAACCAGTGATCGCTAACACAGGAACAGTTACTTTTGGAAAGTCGTCGGCAGGATTATAAGTCATAAACTCACGAAGCGATTTGGCGGGTATTTTTACTATAAGTTGTTGCCTGAAATAATCTTTTTTTGAACGTTTAATTTTATCAATTAGCTTCTGCTGTGATTTTAAGACATCAATGTGCAATATTTTGAAAAGCCAAGCATTAAAACCTTTTAATCCTTTTCTGGGTTGCTTGCCACTTTAAAACGGCTTCTCCTGATTGAGCAGTACCAGATAACAAAATAATCCCTGCTACTTCTGTTCCAATACCTGCTAATCTGGTTGCAATAATTGAGCCTTCACTATGACCGAGTATGAATATATTTTTCGGCTGGATATTCTCCTGGTGTTTCAAATATTCTATAGCAGCAAGGGCATCTTGAACACCTTCATAAAATCCGGTTGTGTAATAATTACCTCCGCTTTGTCCAACACCTCTTTTATCGTATCTAAGAGACGCTATACCATTTTGGGCTAGGTAATGAGAAATTTCGAAGAAGGCATTAATCTTCATTTTCTTATGATTCTCATCTCTATCGACTTTCCCAGAACCAGGTATTAATAAGACCCCCGGAAACGTTCCGCTTGTAGAAGGAAAAGTTAGGGTTCCTGCAAGTTCTGTTCCATTTGAATTAAATTTGATTTCTTGTTCTTGCATTTTATTGGCTCCTTTTTGAAATTTTTTATCCATAATATTTTCTTATATATTTTTACTTC
>JARRLT010000403.1:0-2720 GCA_037386725.1 Promethearchaeota archaeon | reverse complement strand
CCTTTATCATTATCGGGGATTATTCCAGTATAATAAGATTCTATCTCACTTAATTCAAACAAATATAAATCAGAATTTTGAGCAAATTAAAGAAAGGAGATTTTTACCGGAGATACGACTACTTATAGAGCAATCCCTTACTACAATCTTGAATTCATTGATCGGAATAAGTTTAGGATGCTTTCTGAAATACTTTCAAAATATTTAAGGGATCTCCATAGCCATTTAATTGAGATTTATAATTATCTTGTTTTTTAAGTTCAAATCATTAATTTAAAGGAAAAAGAATAAAGATATTTACATAAAAAAATATAAATTAATTATAAGATTCAATGTTAAAGATCAAAAAACATTAAGAATGAAATGGAAATTCTAGAAGAATATAAAATAAATGATTTAATTTCCCTAAAGCTCGAACATGGAATATGGGATTTGTTAGAATCTCGTTGGGTTGAGCAACTACTGGATAGAACTGAAGAAAGGGAAGCTTTTAAAACTCGAATTTACATAAACGACGAGCCTTTTCTCATATGTTCTTATATTTTACTAGTTAATCCACAATTGGATGACCGTTTCAGCGATATAGATTCCATAGATGATTTAAAGGAAATCTTAGATGGGCAATTAGAATCTTCGTATATTTCGCCCAAAGAACTTGGTATTACACCAGAAGAGGAATTTTGGGCACATTGTTCAAATCTTGAAATTTGGGTAGAAAATGATTATGATATGAGAATTTTGGATTCGATGTTAGCATTTCCGATACTAAAAAAGCTTAAAGAATTAGGAGATTTAAAAGCAAAAGCCATATTTAATGAAGAAGTATTAAAACGGTATGTAAAGGGAGGTGAAGTAAACTGTGTTTTTCTCGAAGAAGATTATTTTAAGGACATACCTTTTGAGAAGCAAATCTCCATTGTTGAGAATTCAGACGATTATAATGCATTGATAATGCTCCATGAATTAATCGGGGATAATTTTATTATAGGATATTTTCATGTGGACGACGGGAGAGTCACAGAATTATATTTAAGTGATTATCTTCATGAAATAGATTATGTACCAGAAGAAATAGGAATATTTGAGCAGCTCAGAAAATTTGAAATTTCTTTGAAGAAGATAACTTCTTTACCAGATTCAATCGGTAAACTTACTAATCTTAAATCTCTTAAAATCATTAATTGTGAGAACATTAAGAAGCTACCTGAATCTATTGGGAATCTTGAAAATTTAGAATATTTACAGATTATGGGATGTAAGTTAATCGAGAATGCGGGTCAAAAAACATCTATTATCTTGAAAAACAACCCTTATAGGATCTTTAAATAGCTTCAAACAAATAAGATTAATTCAACTAAAAATTATTTCTTAGATTGTGATGAACCTATGGGACGACACAGAAGAATGCGCCATGTAAAAAGGACACCAAATAACTTCTATTTTGAAAGAGAAGATCTGCCGAAAGATGATACTATTTTCCTTAGTGTTGCGGAATTTGAAGCAATGCGATTAAGACATTATATTAATCTTCGCCAAATAGAAGCTGCCGAAAGCATGAATGTCTCGCAACCAACCTTTTCGAGAATATTGGAAGATGCTCATAACAAAGTGACCCAAGCAATAATGGAAGGTAAAGCGATTAGAGTATCAGGTGGTACTGTCAATTTCAAAAAAGGGTTTATTGGATACGGTTGTTTGAATTGTGATAATGAATGGGAAGATTCAGAGGCCTCTAAAGAGAGAGAATCAAAGTGCCCGAGCGGGTCAAAAAACATCTATTATCTTGAAAAACAACCCTTATAGGATCTTTAAATAGCTTCAAACAAATAAGATTAATTCAACTAAAAATTATTTCTTACTTCATTAATCAAATTTAACTGAAAAATAGTTTTGAAATTTTTCTTATGAATCTATTCCTTGAGAAGATTATTAATTACTAATTCCGAGATATCTCCTGAATATTCCCCTGTTCTTCGAATACTTTCTAGAATATAACTCAACGCAATAGAAGTTTCAACAGAGTAAGTATTTGAATCAATATTAATACCCTCACACATTTTTACTAAGTATTGAGTTCTACTAATATTCTCATTAGCCATTTTGATGTCTTTTTTTAATCTCGCTTCCTGACTATTATTGAGAAGTTCAATGGACACTTTACTGGCATTTTCGATTTTTTGTATTAAATTTTCATCAAGATCAACATCAATAATATGTAAAACGTTTTGGGCAATCTTTACTGCATGGTCACCTATCCTTTCTAAAAATTTACTCATAAATTGATAATGTTTTGCATCATCTAATGAGATACCTAATTTCTGTGATAAGATTATATCTCTTAACACAATACTCGATTGTCGAGCAATTAACCAGTGTAATCTATCAATATCATTATCTCTACCTATTATATCTTCCGCTAAGGCCTTATCTCTAGTTTTTAAGGCTGTTAATGCATCTTTATGCATCGTTTCAGCAATAATATACATTCGTTTAATAGTTCTATTAAAAGGCATCTCTTTAGGGTTCAATAAATCTTTAATGAGGAAATATGTTTCAGATTCTTCAATGATCTCAGGACCAATAACTATCTGTGTAAAATCAATCACACAATCTCTAATGAAAGGTTCAAACTTTTTGCTTGACTTAATGATTATTTGAGAAAACCCCATAACATAGGCTCCGATTAATACCCTAAATAAAAAGTTGTATTCATCAAAATC
>JARRLT010000402.1:0-2673 GCA_037386725.1 Promethearchaeota archaeon | reverse complement strand
GAACTTCAATTAGAGTCCCACGCCGTGAACTATTTATGAAGAATTCCCTTACTATATCATAAGAAAATAAAAAATAAAAAATAAAGTGAAAAAATAAAATGACACAATTAGTATATGAAAAAGAAGAAAATAAGTTCCGTATTGATCTTGAGGAAGTTCTTATAGAAGATATCGAGCTTGGAAAGAAAGAAATCCAACGTGTCAGGGAAGAGAAAGTTAATAAAGCTAAAGGAAAAATTTCTAAGGCTTTGAATAAATTAATGAAAAAATCAAAAAATAACGTGAATTATATGAAGGACACAAAATCTATTCAAGATAAAAAAGCCCAGATTAATTATAGAACTTTTGCTGTGTATTAAATCAACCAATTTTTTAGCTAAAGCATAGGTTCGTCCTTGGACGTCTATGTTTTTCTTTTCCACCCTGTCTTGTTTTATCTCCCCCTCCCTACTCTCCCGAAAGGGGAGGGGGAATCCATTAATAAACCCTTTAATAAACCCTTATTATATTCTGTTTCATTTTAAGGAATAAAAATGTCTAAATTTATACATAGAGATCTTTTATTTATCTTTCATTTTATTGTCTTTATAAAGCAGAAACCCTATTAGAAGATTCCCAAAAATCTCAGGTAATAATACTAATAAACGAAATGAATATTAAAATCAAAAAACCTTTAATTTAAATACATGAATGAAATTATAAAACTATGATAATAGGAAAAAATCAAAAAGAATAAAAATTAAAATTCCACATTGAACATGAAAGGAAATGACAGAGTTAAAAATTTCACTTCCAGAAGAGTTAGTAAAAAAGATAAAAAAACATCCTGAAATCAATTGGGCTTTTATTGCAAGTAATGCAATCAAAAAGTATATAATTGAATTAGAATCGCATGAAGAATCGATCTCTATTGAGGAATTACATAAACTTTCTGAATATTCTTTGAAGAAATTCCTGGAAAACGAACCAGACTTGTATTCAGATCAAGACTTAATAAAGCGATACAGATGAAAGGCAAAATCGTATTATTACCATTTCCATTCACTAATTTAACAAGTACAAGAGGAGATCAGCATTGGTTCTCCTTGAAAGACCAAAAGATGTAGTTGTCGCTTTTATTTCTTCCAGTATCCCCAAACCAATAGAAGATTGTCATGTCTTCTTGGATAAGAATCATAAATCCTTTTCAATCACAGGCTTAAAAGTAAGTTCAACAATATACTTGGATAAAATAGCAACTATTGATAAAAAACTGATTATTGGTGAATTAGGGCAAGTTACTAACAATTTAAAACATGAAGTAAATAAAAAGATTAAGAAGCTTTATACACTATGACCTTTCACAATTTTTAGTTATTAATTAGATTTGCTCTGTCATATATTACCTGCTTTTGAAAGGATTAAATATTATTTTGTTCGATTTCAAGAAAAAATCAAAGTGATTATGCCCAAATTAGCTTTCTACCAATAATTCACTATAGGTTTCATGAATACCATTTTTATTTAACGAAAAAATATGATTTCCTATATCAATATATATGTTGATACACATCTTTAGAGCTCTTTGAACACTCTAATAAAACAAATAATTTGAATTAAATTCACCTTTTGGTCTTTTCTTAATTTCTAATAATTTTTGAAATAATTCATTTACTTTTTATATTACCCGATGCTATAACATTTAGCATTTTTCCTAGGGAATCATTCATCAAACTTGGATTTTATAATAATTTTTTCCTTATTTATTCCATATAGACAAAAAAGAATTAAGAGCAAAAAATTTATTAAATGGAAAGGATGGATAGTATATCAATTGAAAAACTTAGGGTAGAATTGGAAGAAGATGGTCTAAATTTGGAAAATTTATCTCATGAGAGTAATATTAATCTATTTCAAAAAATGAGAGAATTAGAATGGAAGAGAACTTATTCGACACGAATGTCTTAATGGGATTATACAAAGAGAAGAGAAGCACGATAACAGGATATACTACTATAATGAATATAGTTGAATATCCAAAAGCATTAGATTTTTTCCATAATCTGGAAGTCATTTATCCAAGAAAAAATGATTTCAAAACCTCAATAAAATTGTCCAAAGAGTTATATTTAATTGGGAAACCCATCCCAGCAATAGATATTTTAATAGCATCAATCTCCTATAATATGAATTTAAAGCTCATATCATATGATTCCCATTTCACCTTTATTAATGAGGTTTGGAGCGATTTCAAATTTTCTAATGAAATAAAATAGAGTTCATTAAGGTTTGGTTCTCCTTATTTTATTCCCACGACTCGAGCTTCATCTCTACTATTTTTTTACTTTACTTTTGGGATACTATTCTTTAAGATTTCGTAGAAATTCTGGGACAACCTTTAAAAAGGCTCGAAAAGATCGTGGGGGAATAACATATGTATTTGGAAAAAGAGGATTGAAGTGTCAACTACACATCTACCGGAAAATTATTCAAGAGGTGTAATTAGAAGGTAATGGTACTCCACTTGCTTTGCTGGAGAAATGGGAGAAAAAATATTAATATGTGAGTTCACATATATTCACCTAGAGAACAACAAAAGAGGAGTAAAATGACAAATTTAACATTATCAATTCCCAAGAAATTGAAAGAAAAGATGGAAGAATTTCCCGAAATTAATTGGTCTGAAGTAGCACG
>JARRLT010000401.1:0-4469 GCA_037386725.1 Promethearchaeota archaeon | reverse complement strand
ACCATAATTAATAAAGGTAAAGTAGTTCTTTCAGATAAGATTGAAAATGTAAAACGCCTATTCAAAGGGGATATATACATTCTAAATACAGATAGAAATAAGGCTATTCTTCAAAAGCTAACCAACCTTGATTTTGTTCTAAAAACATGGATCGATGAAAATGATAATAAAATTCACATTATAACCAGTGATCTTGAATTAGCCAAAAAAGCTATCCCTAAACTAGTTATCGAGAATGACGGAGTATTGCAGGAGTTTTCACAGCCAGAATTATCATTACAAGAAATATTTATGAAAATTATTGAAGAAGGAGGTATATCAGAAAAATGAGGCAATTGAGTTCTACCTATTTAAAGTACACTTCCTTGAATTTTTTCGCATTAGTAAAAAAGACTTTTTTTGAACTTTTTACTTTCAAGAAATTTTTATTATCAATCGTAATTCTTTTAATTCTACCGATTATATTTTTGTTTATTCCTATCACTGCCAACCTTGGTTCTAGCCCGATTCCGGTTATACTTTCCTTACTAAGAAGTAGTATATTATTTCCCTTGTATATTTGGACTCTTGGAATTGCGTATACAATGCTAATCGCACTTACCGGTGCCCCCTTAATCGCCGAGAAAGTAAATTCTGGAGCAATGCTTATTTTAGTCAGTAAACCCATTCGAAGAGAAAATATCTATTTCGGAAAATTACTGGGATTAATACTGTATAACATGCTTTTAGCAGGAGTTTCTTTATTTACAATAATTTGGATTTTAGTGTTTCGATATACGGGGAATCTAACCCATTTTGCACTTTTAATTCCGTTCTTTCTTTCCACCTTTCTTTATAGTCTGTTTGTGAATATATTATATTCAGTTCTAACCATCTCGATTTCAAGCATGATTAATAATTCTCGATTTGTCTTACTCATAATGGTTCTCATTATTCTCTATACGTTTGTTGTTTTTACTTTAATTAGGACTTTTTTCATAGGTAAAACTGTTAATCTCCAATTATATCACTTTAGTCTGGGATATCATTTACTTAACGTATATATGAAGTCTATTGAAATGTTTGAACCTCAAATGAACATAGGTCGATGGTTATCGGATTTCTATGGTTTTACAGATTATATTGGAATTAAGAATATGTTCTCAATCGAACTATACAGGACAAACTATTATGCTCCTCTCATTTCATTTTTTATTTGGGTTGTGTTTATCTCTCCTGTAGGATTAAGTGGAGTAATAACTTTCAAGAAAAAGGAAATTTCAGTATAATTTTAAAGAAAAAAATCAAAATTGGAATAAAATGTACTTAAATAAAATCGAAGAGAAAATGAAACGGTTTTTGGTGTGTTTTAAAATACTCGAAACAATCGCTTTGGGAGATTCGACTACTACAAAAAGCCTTTTGAACTTATGGCCGTATGATGACTCCTCACTATATAGAACTTGCGACACTGGGAGCAAGAAAATCTCATTAAAACCATTAGGTCAAGTTCTACTGAACCGTAAAAATCTGCTTGTCTTTCCTTCTAAATTTTCGACACAATTCTATATAAATACGAAAATTGCTAATCTAGTCGTATTTAAATATCACATTATGTGTTTAATTCACATCAAAACCCAAAAACTTGAAAAAGTTTTCACCATGATAGAATTAAGAAAATATGATGATAATAGTTATTATAAAGCAGGAGAATTCGAATCCTCAGATATCATTGTAAGGCTTTTTCCCCAAAACATAATCGATGATATAGACACAAGCGATCTACCCTCAGAAGTGAAAAAGAAAATCCGAGAACAGCGAGAACACTTTAACAATTCTTTAGACTCGGTATTGAAAGATACTTTCGAATATGAAATATCCCTTCATCAATATTATGATCTCTTATATATAAAACAGAATGCTTACAAAAACCGACCTATCTCTAATAAGACGTTCGCAAGATACTTACTTCAATCCTTAAATGTCAAAGAATTAAATCAAATCTGCAGGGACCATAAATTAAAAGGATATTCAGCCTTGAAAAAGCAGTTCCTCATTGATTTTATTATCGATAATCTCACAGAGGACGAGTTAAAGTATTTTCTTGTGTTTAATGAGGATAGAGTTATTGAAAAAGAAATAAAGCAAGCAATTAAAGTATTGAAACACAAGGATACTGAGAAATTTCAAGAGGCAAAAATCATAAATCAAGATAACCACGATATTGAATTACACTTTACAAATCTCAATTTTGATATGGTTTCTTAGGTTTCAATTACAATGGAAAATATTAACGATCCTTTTCGAGATTGCGACTGTATCACAGGAACCAATAAAGGTTTTTGCTTTCATTTTTGGATAGGATTCTTATATTCTTTAAAGAAAGGATTCATCACTCTTGAGAATTGGAAATATGTGTAAAGCGAAATGTTTTAATTGTCAATCTTTCTTTACGCTTCCCGTAGCAAAAATTATTAACATAATTGATTCCTATGGAGTAACTCTCTGTGAAAGGTGCGAAATAATCTATCTCAATCAAAAATTACAAGAGGGAAAATAGCAAATGGTAACCTCAAAAAGTATACATCATTCAGTAGATCCCCATTCTTATGAATTTTCTTTTCAAATTGCATATGCATATAAATTTCTGTATTTAATTAAAGCAATAATAAAAGAAGGCTAAATAATTAAGTTTAAAATTTAGGAAACTTATTTCTAATTAAGATAATCTATTTTAAACGGTTGTCATGAAATGTATTCAGATAAAGTACTTGACCACTTTAGGCATCCACGTAATCTAGGGGAAATGAAAGATGCTGATGCTATCGGTGAATTCGGTAATCCTGTTTGTGGAGATTTAATGTATATATATATTAAAGTAGATAATAATAGAATTAAAGACATTTCATAGGAGGATTGCCTCCGCAAAAAATGCACTGTAGCAATTTGGCTTCAGATGCATTGAAGGAAGCAATTAAAAAGTATCGTGAATCGCATAAGTAAAAAATTCAACTCTCATTCTAATCTTATTACAACTCAAATTTCAAGTATTCCTATAGATTATTTTTTATAAGACTCAAATTCTTATATATATTTATTCATATATATTATAAAATATATATCCTAAAATAAAGGTGATAAGGGAAAAATGCTATTATCTCTAGCTCAGTATGATGATCATTACTACATGATGAATTGGATTTTAGGTATTTTCGGACCATTTTGGTGGATTGCGATGATTATTGGGATGTCATCATACCTCATTTTAAGTATATTAATAGCTATATTTATCCATAGAGTTCAAAAGAAAATCAGTTTTAGGGATGTAATCAAAGAGCTTATTGAAGCGGTCAATGTTTTGGTTAATCTAAATAATTTGTACAAATATATTGAAAAACGAAATTTAGAATAATAACCGAAAGATATATATTTCAAAGTATATATCAATAAAATAATATTATTAAGGATTTTATTAACAACAATGATTTATTCAAAATTAAATACCCAAGTAGATTCAATATCTAAAACAAAGCAAGTTTATAATAAACATGCTAAATCATATGATAAAGAAAGTTTTCTGGTAGAACGAATTTTTACTCCAGAAAGAGAATTATTCAACACACTTAGAGGTAAAGGTTTGGAAATTGGAGTTGGAACTGGTAAAAATTTAGTTCATTATGATTCTTCCGTAGATCTTACAGTTTTAGATTTTAGCCCTGAAATGTTAAAAATAACTGAATTACGTATTAAAAAATTTCATCTTAATAATGTTAAAAGAATTTTAGAAGGAGATATCGAAAGTTTAGGAAGTTACTTTAAAAAAGACTCTTTTGATTTTGTTACATCTACCTGTGTTTTTTGCTCTGTTCCTAATCCCATAAAAGGACTCAAAGAAATAAAACATATTCTAAAGCCAGAGGGATATTTAGTGCAGATTGAACATGGGTTAAGTAATAATATTCTTTTAAATTCATCCTTGAGAATTTTAGACCCTTTAACAACACGTTTGCGTGGATTTCACCTCATAAGGGATCAAATTTCAAATCTTAAATCTGCTGGTTTTAAGATTATTAAATATCGAAATGTGGATCGAATAGGTATGGTAAAGACTATGATTTCTAAACCAAATTAGAAATTTTGTATAGGTAAAAAATGGTGGTTTTTAATAAATGAATGAAAAAAGATGTCCTATATGTAAAAAAGTTGTAAGATCAAGTGCAAATGAAAAACATTTTTGTGCTTTATGCGGAATGGGTATACCTAAAAAGGCAAAAGAAGGAGAAATTAAAATTCAAACTCAAAAAAGTATCTTATATTTCTGCTGCAATAGATGTGCTGAAATCTATAAAAATGAATTAATATCAATGTAATTTAACAAAAATGATTCATTTAATATTATTCAGTATTGTACTTATTATTGGTATTTTTCTGCTAATTGGCATCTTCTATTCTATTTTATATCCAAATAAAAGAATTTAGCCTTCACCAAA
>JARRLT010000400.1:0-2858 GCA_037386725.1 Promethearchaeota archaeon | reverse complement strand
AGAGGAAAAAGGACTTGGATCATTAAAGATAATCATAGGTATATATAAATACATAGGATCTCATAATAAAAGATTATTTTTCCCGTTAGCTTTATTTATTATATTAAACCTTTCTGTTTCTTTATTAGCACCCCTAACTTTCAGAGAATTAATTGATCAAGGTTTAGGAACGGGTTCATCAAATGGGAATTTAAACGTCATTTTTACTATGGGTGTTTTGTTTTTTATTCTAACTATCGCTGGAGTAATGACAAGAATTGCTCAAAGTTATATTATCCAAAAACTGGCAACCCTTACAATGTATAATTTACGCTATGAGCTTTTTGTGAAATTTCAGAATCTTGGATTAGACTATCACGAGAGCCCTGATAAAACTGCCGGTAAGAAAATTTCCTTTGTTACTAATGATGTTAATACAATTCAAGAATTAATTTCATCTGGGTTATTAATTGTTTTTGGAAACCTCTTCACTGTTTTAGGCTCTTTTGGTTTAATGATTTTTCTTAGTCCTCAATTATCTTTGGCTTCTTTTTTAATATTTCCAATTGTTGCTATTGTCTTTTTATCAATCTTTAGTAAGGCACGTGTCTATTTTAAACAACTTCGAGAGAGAGTATCAGATGTTACAAGTGAGTTAGATGAATCTATTATGGGTATGAGAATAATTCAAGCATTTGCAGTTGAAGAAGAAAATTATAGAGACTTTAGAAGAGCAACGATGCGAGAAAAAAAGATGTTTATCAAAGCCGGTAAACTTTTTGCCCTCACTCCAGGAGCTTTTACTTTCATAATGACTTTTGGATTAGGGACTATTTTCTTTACTGCAGGTATTTTAATTAGAGAAGGAAATCTTACCGAAGGTACCCTTGTAGCTTTTATATTTTACGTGTTTCAATTCCTTGATCCTTTAATTGGATTAGTTAATTTTTTTACAGTTTTACAAAATTCCTTAGCTGCTGGTGCTCGAATATTAAATTTATTAAATGAAACACCTTCCATACAAGATAAAAAAGATGCAATTAATCTTAATCGTGTTGAGGGTGAAATTATATATGAAAATGTTAACTTCTCGTATGAAAAGGATCAACCAGTGCTAAATAATATTAATGTACAAATTAAAAGAAAGGAAAGATTAGCATTAGTTGGTTATACAGGAGCTGGTAAAAGCACTTTTATAAAGATCTTAAGTAGATTCTACGATCCTTTACGGGGAGATGTGTATGTAGATGGTAAAAATTTAAAAGACATTAAAATTGATTCTTTAAGGAGGAAAATGGGAATTGTACTTCAAGAGAATTTTCTTTTCTCTGACACTGTTAAAGAAAATATTCGATTTGGAAAACTGGACGCAACTGATGAAGAAATTATTGCAGTTGCAAAAAAAGTTAAAGCTCATAAAATAATTAAGGAATTAAAGGATGGTTATGATACAATGGTTGGAGAACGAGGAAGTAAGTTATCGGAAGGAGCATTTGCTCGTGCTCTAATTTCAGACCCGCCTATACTAATATTAGACGAAGCCACATCTTCTATAGATCCCTATAGTGAATTATTAATTCAAGAAGCATTAGAAACCCTTTTGGACGGACGAACAAGTGTATCAATTGCCCATCGACTCTCTACTATTATCAATTCCGATAGAATTTTAGTAATGGATGAGGGAAGAATCATTGAGGAAGGATCTCACCAAGATTTGATTGAAAAAGGAGGCTTTTATAAGCATCTTTTCGATATGCAGTTCAAAGACCCATATGAAAAAAAGGAAATTTTCTGAATTTCGCAAAATCATTTTCATTATTTAAAATGAGAGGGTGATTTTAGTGTGTGATCTGATATTATCAATGAATAAAATAAGGAAAAATGTAAAAAAGATTATAATTTAATTGGGAAATACATATCCACACTTTTTGCACATATACTTCTTGGCATAAATCTTCATTCCCCCTTGTTGATGTAAAACTTTCGTTCGATCCTCTTGTTCATTAAAATCCGTCCCACCACAATTTGGACAAACCCTCCTTCCTTCAATTGGTGGTCTTTCTTTTATTTTTTCTTCTTCTTTTTGTTTTTCCACAATTTGAGACGGTTTTACAGTTTCTTTGCTTGCCATTGAACTGGCACTTAGACTTGCAGTTGACCCTCCTTCCATTAGCTTGTCTAATTTATTGTTAATTGTTTCCAAAAGATCAATTACTTTTTCTTCAAATTCGGTCAATTTTATTTCTCCTTTTGACTTTAAAATAAATAAGCTTTTAATAAAAGATCTAATCGTAGTTTTAAAAATTTATGTAATTACTTAAAATTCGAAAGCTCAAAATTTTATTTTAAGAAGCATGATAAATTTCTTTTAAAATTAGATTAATATAAATTTATTAAGTTAAAAAGTTATCAAAGAAAAAATTAAAAGAAAAGGTGATTTTTAAACAATCTTTTATTTAGGTTCAAATCCTAAATCTACTCTTGTTTCTCCTTTTAGATCTGTGTCTAAGAATTTTACTTTTACGGGCATTCCCACTTTAATTGTTTCAGGCTTCGTTTCATCTACACCTACTAACTGTCCGCTGATCATTGGTCCCTCTTCTAATTCGATTACTGAAAAACAATAGGGTTTTTTCATCGAATATCCTTTATTCACCATAAATGTAGTTCCTACACCTATACAGGAATAAGCAGCAACCTTTCCATTCCCTGACATTTCTACCCATTCAAGATTTGTCGAATTGCATTCTGTACATAATTTTCTTGGTGGTACATATTGATTTCCACAATCTTTACATTTTGAACCCATTAATTTCTTATTTTGGATTGCCTCCAAATAATTCTGAATCGTAAATTCATGGTCTGGTTTTGACATTTTA
>JARRLT010000399.1:0-3411 GCA_037386725.1 Promethearchaeota archaeon | reverse complement strand
AATAAATAATTCTTAATTTTTATCAGTTTTTTTATTATGTTGAACAATTTTCTGGATAAACGCATCTAATTTTTCAGCAATGGGATGTTCATCGGAACTCTCTAAGACTTCATGGTCATTATGTTCAAGCCATACTTTCTCCTTTATTTTTGATCCTATATTTTCATAGATATAATCCATACTATTTTTCTCAATCATGTTATCTTCTTTTCCTTGAAAAAGTATTATTGGTGCTTTTATCTGACTTAAACCAGATTTCATTTCACTAATTAACTCTCGAATTTTTGGAATTATATTGACGGGGATTTTATCATATCCGACCCATTCATTGTTTGTTTCAACTTTAAATAGTTCAGAATCGACAGGGACATAATCCTCCTCTGCATTATTCTTAGAATTTATTATGTTTTCAAATCCTTTGACATTAATTGGAGTGCTTATGCAAAATATCCCATCTACATCAACTTTTTGAGCTTTAATTAAAGCGAGAAGACCTCCCAAACCATGCCCTCCTATAAATTGGTATTCTGTAAATCCCTTAAGTAGGTCAAGCTCCCTATTTATATATGCTTTCCATTGAGGAATTTCAACATTTTTTAATTCTTCTGGTTTCAAACCGAATCCCGGTAATAAAGGAAGATGAACCCTATATTCTTCGGTTTCATTTAAGCTATTGGCTATTGTTCGAAAGTCGGCGGCTGTTTCATCTAATCCATGAACCATCATAATTCCAATATTTTCTCCATTAGTATTACCTGTCATATAAAAAGGACCAGAACCAAACATTATATCTATATCAGTATGAGCTATTGTATCCACCTCCTTTTTTAATTTGAACTTCTTCTAGTTCCAAGCTTTAATTCGTTGTAAAACTAAAATAATTTTCCTATAAGATTTATAAACAAAAATCAAATCTATGCTTACTAAAGTAAAAAAATTATATAGAATTATTTAAATTATAAATTATGATATATATAAAGCAAGAAATGCTTATTGGTATACAAAAAAGTCGCCTTATTTAGTTTTACTTAAAAATTTAAGATCAAAATAATTTGTTATTTTTTGATGTCATATATTGAAGAGAAATATAATAAAAGTATTAATGAGATTTTTAATGAATTAATCAAATCAGAACAAGATTTAACTAAATTATTTAAAAAGAGATCCTTAAATGTGGTTGATAAGGTTGCTCAAATCTGTGCCTATATAAATAAAGAGATTAACCTTATTCTAAAAAAGTATTATCCTGAAATAAAAAAGATGGATTATAAAGTTGAAATAAAGTCAGTATTAAAGTTTTATTTTGATTTACTTGATAAGTTAATAGATTTTGTTAGACATTGTGAGAAATTTGACAAATTAGATGACAACTATTATAGAGTGCTTCAAAAGTTTTTAGAAGATAAAGATTTGCTAATATCGGGAAAATATAGGGATATTGTTACTCGAGAGCTAACAAGTTTTTATGACAGAAAAACACGTGAAGATTTAGAAAAGATTATTTCTCAAAAATTAACAATGAGAAAAAAAAATAGCATTATCTGCAGGGGCTGATTCAGTACAAATTATTAAGCCCGATGAAAGAGCAAAAGAATTAATGAATTCAGCAAAATCAATGATTCAATACTATACTAAGAATGAAAAGATAGAAACCCAAGTAATAACTGAAATTCAAGAATTTTTATCATCAAAAAACTATCTAACCAAAATTTATAAAAATACCATTATTACAAATGCTAATTTGATTTTCGATAATGACAAAGGGTTTTGAAAAATTTTGTTGGTTTTTAATTTTTGATAAATATATTTTAAGAATTTAACTCATTTAATAAAGTATTAATTCTGTAATTTAGAATCACTTTACATTTGAATTTTTATGTCAAAAAAGGATGTTCCGGAAACTGGTATTCAAGTTTCTAAAGAAGATAATTTTTCTGAATGGTATAGTGAAATCCTATATAAAGCAGATTTAGCCGATATACGATATAATGTAAAAGGATTCGTTGTTTATCGGCCGTGGGCTACAATTTCAATTAAAAGAATGTATCGCAAATATGAAGAATTATTAGAAAAAAATGGGCATTTACCATTAATGATGCCTTCCGTCATTCCTGAATCAAATTTTAAATTGGAAGCCTCACATGTACAAGGTTTTGCTCCAGAAGTTTTTTGGGTTACTGAAGCAGGAAGTGAAGGAAAAAAATTAACTGAGAAACTAGCTTTGCGTCCTACAAGTGAAACCGCTTTATATCAGATGTATTCCTATTGGATACGCAGCTATGCGGATCTCCCTTTTAAAAGATATCAATCATGCCAAGTATGGCGTTACGAAGGAAAAATGACCAGACCATTCTTTCGAGCACGAGAATTTCACTGGATTGAAGCACATGATGTTTTTGCTACAATGGAAGATGCGATGGAACAAGTTCATCAAGATATGAATATGACATATAAAATGTGTCAAGAGGAGTTTTGTATCCCAATCATATTCTTTCAAAGACCAGAATGGGATAAATTTGCTGGTGCAGAAAAAACATTTGCAGCAGATGCACTTATGGGTTCTGGGAAAGTTCTTCAGTTACCATCGACTCATTTACTTGGTCAGAAGTTTTCCAAACCTTTTGATGTTTCATACATTGATGAAGATGGCGAGAAAAAATATGCTTTCATAACGTGTTACGGACCAGCTATTTCGCGAATTTATGGAGCAATGATATCCTATTTAGGTGATGATAAAGGCCTTATATTACCTTTTGATTTAGCACCCAAGCAATTTGTTATCGTACCTATCTTTTTTAAAGGAAAGGAAGAAATAGTTCTTGAAAAATCCAAAGAAGTCTATGAGAAATTATCGGAAAGATATAATGTTGAATTAGATGCTTCAGAAGATTCTCCTGGGCAGAAATTCTATTTCTGGGAGATGAAAGGTGTTCCCTTTAGAATAGAGATTGGTCCAAGAGATATTAAAAAAGAACAAATTGTTGTTGTCAGACGTTATGATGGAGAAAAATTTTTCGTTAAGGAGGATGAATTGATAGAAAAAATTGAGACATTAGCATCAAATTACACAAAAGAAGTAAGAGAACGTGCTTTTATTGATTTTGAATCGGAAATTGAAGAGGTATACGAAATTGACATGGCAAAAGAAGCCATTGAAAAAGGAAAAATAGTTCGTTGTGGATTTTGTTCAATAGATAAAGAGGGTAGAGATTGTGCTGCAACGGTTGAGAAAGATATAGGAGCATTCGTTAGAGGGACTCGAGTGGATCAAGAGGAACATAAATTTGATACATGTTTAATTTGTAATAAACCAGCTAAATGCACAGTTTACTTAGCAAAAAGTTATTAACAATTCTTAAGTATAAAAATAGTATAATTAATAATACATTCCTTTTAGTATATGCTTTGATG
>JARRLT010000398.1:0-4715 GCA_037386725.1 Promethearchaeota archaeon | reverse complement strand
TTTTTTCATCCGCTAAAAATATCATTTAAAAAAAGTTCCAATTCTTTAATAATATCAACTTAGTGGATCAAGTAATATCTTAAAATTTCGTCCTTTTTTAAATAAATATAAATAACTCTCTTTAAATAATAAATCCTCATTTTTATATTTTCATTGAAATATCAAAAAATAATTGCTTCATTTACTGCTAATAGATATGTACAAATTTCAGAGGGCTCCCCATTTCCATAGATTTTGACTCTGCTAGTTTCTTTTGCATATTAATCTTCTAATCCTTCATCATTTCATCTACCCTATTCTACTTAAAAGATTAGAAATTTATTGATTTTGAATTATTATTGTACCTTCATTATTAATGAGAATATGAATTTCTAAGTCTATACTGAGACATAAATTCCACTATTCTATTTCAATCATTAAAAGAGAATGTCAAATTTAAATATTAAATTAGATTTAAGCCGTTATTATAATCAAAAAACTCCTAATTCTTCGTTTCTTGCTCTGGGGTGCCATAAATCGCAGTTTTGGGTGTGTCTAGATATTTAAGGAGAAATTCACATTTCGTAATAGCATTTATAAACTATAATAAATATTGTGATATAGATTTAAATATTACTTATCATTTGTGATATATAGAGATTTTTGAAAAAATTTTAATGGTAAATTTCATGGTAAATGCAGTTCAAATAAAGAATCTTGATGAAGTAGATAAGCAGATTCTCAAATTACTCCAGGAAAATGCTAAAATATCTTTAAGGGATATGGAGAAAGAAATAAATTTAAGTACGACCTCAATTCGGTTACGAATAAAAAGTTTGGAAAAACAAAACATCATCAAAGATTATATCACATTAATCGATTGTCACCAATTAGGATATAAAGAAATGGTGATCGCATCTCTTCGAGTTAATACATCCCAATCCTTAGAAGAGATACGAAAAAAGTTAAACAAGATGGAGGAAATTAAATATGCTTATATTGTTACAGGAGAATATCCTTTATTTATTTCCTTCAAATGCTTAGATCATGAAGATGCAATGAAGTTAATTGAAAAACTGCGAAATCTTCCAGGTGTTGAGGAAGTAAAAACTCAGATAGTTTTAGATAAAATAAAGGAAGATCCACGAATTATTATTCCTGAATGAAGGCAAAATCTAAAGATCTTGATCTACTAAAATTTAGACTAAATTCAGAGTATTTGTTTCAATTGGAAATATCTCACTAATTTTTAGAGAACTTTAATTTATTCATTTTACCTAACTATTTTCATTGATATGAAAGATATAACATCGTAATAATGTAGAGAATGTAGACTCGTGAAGAGGTATTAGGATTTTTTGATTTTTTTAATTTTTTTATTGCGATCCTTATTCACTCGTTTGATCTTTTTCTTTAACTTATTAATATCCATGGTCAAATTGACTTTTTCAGCCTTAAGTTCCGAGAGATGAGAACGATCATTTGTTCGAGAGACCTCTTTTTCTAAATCTCTTAATTTCCTATGATATTCAGATTGAATTTCTTTATATAATTCAACTTTTGATTTATTTGTCATAAGCAATTTAGATTTAACTATTAATTTTAGCTTCTACACAGAATAGAAGTATTAACTTTGATTAGATAAAATTTATACTAAAATAAAAGAGTTTAGGTTAGCATAAAATATGTCTAAATTTTACATTTTTAACTTATCCAAATTTAAGTGATCAATGATTAAATTTCTTTTTCAATTTGCTTCTCTTTATTCATAGTGGATTTAAGATTAACTAAGATTATTCCTGAAATTACTAGTAGTAATGAAATGGGATAAATAAGGAAATCAAACTTTTCTCTTAGGAAAATAGCTGAAAGGATAACGCCAAAAAGAGGTACTAAGGTTTGAAATATAGCTGCTCTGCTAGCATCTAATCGTTTTATACCTTCTACATAGAAAGTATAGGCCCCAACAGTAGAAAGAAAAGCCAAATATCCAATTCCAACCCATATTGGTAGAGATATATTAATATATTTAAGCGGATTGAGATATTCTGGACTTATAATTAATGCAATTGGGGTAGTAATAAGAAATCCAAAAAAAGAGACCCACGTTAAAATCCACAAAGAGCTTGGTTCAAAAGACTGATCTTCTACTTTAGTTTTATTCAGAAAATAATGAGATGTTACAGAATAAATAGCATAGGAAAAGGCGGCAATTAATATGAATATATCGCCAAGAATTCGATTTTTAACATCAAAATTGGGAGAAAAACCAACTACAATTACTACAGAGGCAAATGCTAATATTGTTCCAAATATTTTTTTCCATGAAAAGGATTCTGTTTTTAAAATGACAGTTGATATAATTATAACCCATACTGCATTTGTTGCCACCATTATACTTGCGTCACTGGCGGATGTAAAAATTTCGCCAATCAGATATCCTGATTGATAAATGGTTACAGACATTAAGCCCATAAACACTAAAATTTTCCAATGTTTTTTGACATAAGAGATATTTAAAGATCCAAATAAATGCAGTAATGATTAGAAGAAGATATGCCGTCAGATTTTTCTTTTTTTCTTTATCTGACATTATTTTGTAAATTATTTTTTCATTAAATAACCTTATTAGTTAGAATTTTCTAAATTTTTATTTTAAAATTGGTTAGACTTATACTAATAATGAGAGATAAAAGTTTCCCAATTCGGAAAATCTGGTGTCTTAAATTTTCAAATTTTAAAGTTAATAAAAACAATAGATCATAAAACTATGTATAATGAATTAACGGAGAGATTATGATAATTTCTTAAGAATAGCGAACAGCTTAAAAACACTTTTAGGTAAGTCACTATATAGAAATCTAAGACAATATCTCCTTCATTTGATATAGTGAAAAAAATTGCCTAATTCTTTAAAATAATTGATTTTCAGATTGTAAAACTAAAAATTATGATTTTTCAAAAATCCCAAAAAATTAATTTGATTACTCAGAATTATTCAAAAAGTATCTAGTTTTAATCATCCGTGAATAATAATAAACAATAACTTTATATTTAAGATTGTTCTTATTTATTGTTGATAAATTCAAAAAAATTTAAAATTATCAAAAATTAGTGGAGGAAATAATTATGGCTAAAAAGAAAGCAGCTCCAAAAAAGAAAAAGCCAACTGGTTACATCGCTAAAGCACCAATAAGAAGGCTCATGGATTATGAAGGTGCAGATTTAGTAGCAGCAGATGCTCTAGATAGATTAATTATTTTTTACTTTTTCCTATTACCAAATAAAAGATTATTTCGTACAATTAGGTAACCCTAGAAACTATTTTTAGATGTTCTATTAATTTTAAATTTTTATGATTCAAAGTAATTAACTTATCGTTTGTAAGAAAAATTAAAAAAATGCTTACAGAATTTAACATTCCCATTTACTTATACTATAGATTATTAAAATAACATTTTAAGAGCCAATTTTTTATTTCATTATTTGAACTATTTAAAATAATTTAATTTTGGTGATTTATATGTCAGAATCCATAGAAAAAACGAGTGAAGAAGAAGGCTCAAAGAAAGAGGAAAGAAAAAAATCAATTATTAGTCCACAGATTTGTTCTTATGACACCGAAGAAAGTGATGGTTTTATAATAGAAGTTATTCTACCAGGTGTTGAGAAGGATACAATAAATCTGAAATTGGATGATGAAAATATTTTTGTTTCAGGAGAAACTGATTCATTAAGATATGTAGGAGCATATGGTTTATGTTGTGCTGTAGAAGAAGATTTTTATGAATTTGAGTTTAAAAATCTTTAATCCATTTTGAGATGGGAGAACAACTATAAATTTAAAAGTATGATGATTAGATCTCCCTTAAAATTAAGAAGCATTAAACCTTAAATCATGAAGTCTATGAAGTATATATCCTATCAAGAACTAGAATAAAAAAATGAATAATAAAATAATTAAAGTTAATTAGTTTTCAATACTTAAAATTTTTATAACCTAATTATATTAATTTAAAAGGTTTTCACAAATGGCTGAAATTAAAGATTCTATTTTTTTGCAGGTTGAAAAATTTGATAGGGAACCGGAAGATCCATTTATTCTTACAATGCATTCAAGTGATTCTAAACAAATCAATACAGTAATCGATGATATTATTCATCTAAAGGGAAAAGCACCCACAGCTGGAATATGTGCTTTAATAACCTATAATGAAGATGATCAAGGAATAATTAAATTAACTTCAATGTTATGTCAAAATGCTGGGGTAGAACCTGGTGATTTTGTAGAGGTTAAGAAAATAAAGAATCCCGAGAAAGCTGAAATGGTTACTTTAAAGCCGTATAATTTAAATTTGGATGCAAAATCTTAAAAATTGAGGAACACCTCGTCGTGGTATCTTTCTCGCCATCTAACATTTCAAATTTAAAGTTAAAGTGAGTGGAATCTCCACTTTTTTAATAATGCTCATTAAAAATTATACCTAATTATTCTCCGCTATTCTTCCTTTTTTTCCCATTCTTTAAACTTATGATCTAAAGTGCTAAATGCATCTTTTATACTCTTTTCAACCTTTTCCTTCTCAATTCTGAGCTTTTCTCGATGCAATGCCAATCTCCACGAGACAATCTTTGTTATTCCTATTAAAACACCTGCACTAATGAAAATTAATAATGAAATGAAACTTCCAATCAACTTAATTTCATGGACTTCATCTATCAATGGAAATTTGTTA
>JARRLT010000397.1:0-3299 GCA_037386725.1 Promethearchaeota archaeon | reverse complement strand
ATATAAATGTAAAGAAGTTTCTGAGATAGTAGATCCCTACAGTAAAGAGATTTTAATAAGATTCCCCTTTCTGGTCGATTCATTCAGATTTTTAGAAGGGAATGAGAATGATGGGTCAAAACCCTACCTTATCGAGAAAAACGGCGTATTTTACTGCATGAATCACAACTATAAACTGGAGATTACCAACATTCATGATAAACAAGTGCTTTCAGATGGGAATTTTATTATCAAATGGAATGGAAATATCATTTATGATTATGTTCAAATTCGAGTTGACAATATCGATCATCTTGAAACCAAGGGAACTCAATATTATATGACATTAGGACCGGGATGGCATTCAATTCAAGCGTTAGCATATGATAAATATGGAATAGCAATAGGTGTATATGTTATAAACATATTTGTGAGAAATAATTTCGTATATTCCACAATTACTCTTATTTTATTAATTTCAAGTGTAGGACTCTCTATTGTCCTTTCTATACACCATAGACGAAATAAGAAAAAAGTGGTAATTGATATGCAAAAAAAGAGAGGGAAAGATCTTAAATGAATAATATTACCGAATTAAAGCAAGAGAGTGAAATTTGGGCTCATAATTTAACAAAGATATATGGAAAAGGAGAAAGTGCTGTTAATGCGGTAAAGGGAATTGATCTTATAATGAAACCTGGAGTGCATGGATTTCTCGGACCAAATGGTGCCGGTAAAACTACCACAATGAACATGCTTATAGGAGCTATTTCGATAACAAAAGGGAGTGCGTTTATCAAAGGAAAGAAAGCGGGTTCAATAGAAGCAAGGAAACGTATTGGATTTTTACCACAGAATCCTAAGTTCGATAAGAATATGACGGGAGAGGAATATTTAACGTTTATAGGGCAAATGAGCGGATTAAAGAAAAACTATTCACGAAAACGCGCCCAAGAGCTTCTTTTTGAGTTAGATCTATGGGACGCCAGAATGAGAAAAATCAAAAATTATTCGGGAGGAATGCAGCAAAAAATCGGGCTTGCTTCAGTGTTAGTGCGAACACCAGATCTACTTATACTAGACGAACCCACCGCGAATTTAGATCCCATAGGGAGAGAGCAAATTATCAATACAATAAAAGAGATCTCATCAAATATCAGCATCTTCGTTTCCAGCCATATTCTTTCGGAGATAGAACAGATGTGTGATACAGTAACCATAATTAATAAAGGTAAAGTAGTTCTTTCAGATAAGATTGAAAATGTAAAACGCCTATTCAAAGGGGATATATATATTCTAAATACAGATAAAAATGAGAGGATTATTCAAAAACTAACCAAACTTGATTTTGTTCTAAGAGCAAGGATAGATGAAAATGATAATAAAATTCACATTATAACCAGTGATCTTGAATTAGCCAAAAAAGCTATCCCTAAATTAGTAATCGAAAATGACGGAGTATTACAGGAATTTTCACAGCCAGAATTATCGTTACAAGAAATCTTTATGAAAATTATCGAAGAAGGAGGGACATCAGAAGAATGAGCCAATTGAGTTCTATATATTTGAAGCATACCTCCTTGACTTTCAAGAAGTTTTTATTATCAATCGTAATTCTTTTAATTCTCCCACTAATATTCTTATTTATTCCCATCACTGCCAACCTTGGTTCTAGCCCGATCCCGGTTATAATTTCCTTATTAAGAAGTAGTATTTTATTTCCCTTGTATTTTTGGACTCTTGGAATTGCGTATACAATGCTAATCGCACTTACCGGTGCCCCCTTAATTGCCGAGAAAGTAAATTCTGGAGCAATGCTTATTTTAATCAGTAAACCCATTCGAAGAGAAAATATCTATTTCGGAAAATTACTTGGATTAATACTGTATAACATGCTTTTAGCAGGAGTTACTTTATTTACCATAATGTGGATTTTAGTGTTTCGATTTACGGGGAATCTAACCCATTTTGCCCTTTTAATTCCGTTCTTTCTTTCCACCTTTCTTTATAGCCTGTTTGTGAATATCTTATTTTCAGTACTTACCATCTCAATTTCAAGCATGATTAACAATTCTCGGTTTGTCTTACTTATAATGATCCTCATCGTTCTTTATACATTTGTTGTTTTTACTTTAATTAGTACTTTTTTCATAGGTAAAACTGTTAATCCCCAATTATATCACTTTAGTCTAGGATATCATTTACTCAACGTATATATGAAGTCTATTGAAATGTTTGAACCTCAAATGAACGATGGTTATGGGATTTCTATGGCTTTACTGATTATATTGGGCAGAATTGGTACACATTGGAATACTTTAGGACAAACTATTATGCTCCTCTCATTTCATTTCTTATTTGGGTTGTGCTTGTTCCTCCTGTGGGATTAAGTGGAATAGTAACGTTTAAGAAAAAGGAAATTTCAGTATAATTTTAAAGAAAAAAATCAAAATTGGAATAAAATGTACTTAAACAAAATCGAAGAGAAAATGAGACGATTTTTGGTGCGGTTTAAAATTCTCGAAAAAATCCCCTCAGCAGATTCAATCACCACATAAAGCCTTTTAAACTTATGGCCATATGACAACTCTTCGTTATATCTAAACCTCCAACACTGGGAACAAGAAGATATCATAAAGACAGTTAGGTCAAATTCGACTGAATTGCACAATTTATACTTGAAAACACCTACTTAATAAAAGAAACTACAAAAATTCAATTCACTTATTACAATTTTCTAATTTTTTTATTTGTTTTATCATTTTTCTCTCAATCCTTTATTTGGTAAACATTAAATGTAAAACTTTTCCTTAAAAAGTAGGATGCTTTTAATTCGTTCCAACCTCAAATAAAGGAAAAGAACATCATATTTGTCTTTTCATACAATTGAAGGTGTTATTTGATGAGTGATTCAACAAGCTTGAGAATAACTATAAACATGTTATCCTTAACGAATAGTTTTTCTGATTTTTCCATTAAATGAAGATAAAATTTTAAGGTTTATTTTTTTGAAAAATGACTTAAAAATATTTGGGTTAGAATTCCTCTAAAAACTAATTTACTCCAATAAGGGTAACCTTTTCAAAACCTTTATTAAATATTTCATTTTGATTTACAAATAAAGCTGTATTAATCTGGAATTTATTATTTATCTCCGCTAGATTTAATACTCTCTATCTGCTTCTCACTTCAGAACTTCTATCGGAGTCCAATGGACTTCAGAACTTCAATTAGAGTCCCACGCCGTGAACTATTTATGAAGAATTCCCTTACTATATCATAAGAAAATAAAAAATAAAAAATAAAGTGAAAAAATAAAA
>JARRLT010000396.1:0-3307 GCA_037386725.1 Promethearchaeota archaeon | reverse complement strand
AAAAAAATAAAAATAGAGTTAGTTGATTTTGATAAATAAATAAGAGAAAATGAGAATGAATTTAGGACCCTTGTTCTTACCATCATATAAAATATAAGGAAGAGATAAGAAGGTATTACTCAAAGTGAGTAAAATATAACCAAAAGACAAAAATCCAGGGGGTAGGGTAAGGGTCTCTATCTTCACTTTATATTATTGAAAGATCTGATAAAAACTCTGTGGGCTAAAATATCACTCTTAACCTATTAATGAATTAAAATTTTCATTTTAAACGAAAATATTGAATCAATATTAAAAATTACGAGATCTAAATAAAAATTAAAACTATAAATGATCATCCTCCCGTTTATATAATTAGTCTCTCTATATAATTTCTGGAAAAATCTATATTATCATCATGTTAGATTTAATTACTAAAATCACTACATAAAAATTCAATCAATTCATTAATAAAAGGAATTAAATTACTCGAAATATCTTCTACTTCCTCTTTATTATAAAGTTTCTTATGAGTACCTAAATTCCTATCTTGTATTAATTTATCCTCTAATAATACAAGTTCTATTCTGGGTTTATCTAAATAATGAGTTTCTCTAATATATTCATAAATGGTCATAAACGGTGAGTAAATTCAATTATACTTCTTATAAGGAATTATCATTTAATACTACTTGGGGTTGCTCTTTTAAGAAAAACAAACTTTGCTACTATTTTATGTCCTAATTTTTTAAATTCAATTCTTTCTGTAACAGATTGAATTTTTAAATTTTTAGAAATTTCTTCATCTCGAAAATCATAAGCAACAATAATTCCTAAATTTGTATGCGAAGAATATTGGTAAATTTGACGAATTTCATCATCCAGTAACTTTAATCCAGATTTTTCCCTTTTATTTTTATCTTTTTTATCATTAAAACACTTAGTTTCAATTGGTATATTAAAAACACGAAAATCGACATTTCCTCTGTTTTGTTTTGGTTCTCTTGAGACATTGGATGGAAATTCAATTGTTAGAAAATTAACCAATTCTTCCTGAAACCAATCTTTTTCCATATTGACTATTTCGTCGTTTTTATGTTCATTCCAATAATTTTCAGCAGATCTTTGTAGATAAAAATCACTATCATCATTTGCATGCATTAAATATCCCAATTTACTAAGTATAGAACAAAAGTGTCTAACATCAGTTTCGTTATGCTGATTAAGATCATCGATTTCTCTTAACTGATTTTCTATATAAAAAGTTGATTCGGGAAATTTTGTATTAATTTTTAATGAACCATTATCTCCATTATCTTTTGAGAACAATCTTTCTTTAATTTCCCTAATCTCTTCTGTGAGACTTAAAACTTTAAGATCAGCATCGAGATATTCATTTGCTTTTATTTCAAAATAAATTAAAAAGGTTTTCAAATCTAAAATAGACTCTAAATGTTTTAAAAAAGGATTACTTCTAATATTATCGGCTCCTTCAATAAAGTCATTTCTTAATTTCATATGGAAAATCTTGTTATATTTCACCTTACTTTCCAAAAAGGGGATAAGATCTTCTTTAATAGAATATATACTGAATTTTAAATTTCGAATAGTATTAAGACTTAATTGATTAAAATTAATTATTACCCAATCTAAAAATATCATATAATGTTTTTGAAATTGTGTTTGTCTTTCAATATGGAAAATGAATCTTCTTTCAAACCAAAAAAATTGATTTAAATCTTTCTGTATTTAAAAATTTATACTGATAATACTCTTTTTCAAAGCAAGATCTAGATTTTCTGATTATTGGTGTTTCAAACAAAAATTTATAATTTTCAAAACCTTCTAACTGGCTTAATTCTGATATATGATATAAATCTTTAATTTTAGTATCAATTTTATCCATTTTAACCTTATCAATATCATCAAAACACATGATTCTTGAATGATCAAAGATATAGGGTTCTCCTTGTTTAAATTGCATTATTGTATTAGAGTAGGTTAAGAATCCTTTAATAGTAGATTTATTTATTGGAATCTTAACAGGCAATATAGCCCATTCACTCTCAGAATTATATTTATCTTTAGCTTTTACTCTTACAACATATTCCCCATTAGTATCCCAAATATTAGTAAGGATTATCTTTTCTCCTGACTCAAAAGGACCAATCCAAGGCTGCCATGACCCAGTCCAATATACATCACCCCAGTTTAAATAATAATATACATCATCTCCAACTGGATCATTTGAATAAAAAGTATATTCATACTCTTTTTCTTTTTGGCCTAGTTTTCTACCTTTAAGAACAGGTGTATCAGGGGGATTATTAGTTTCATCAATAAAAGCCCATGTCTTATCAACTAGGAATCTGGATTATATTCAACCCAATCAATTTCATAACTATCTATATTTAAGCTACCATATTCAATATTAAAAAACCCATTATACCCCCATTCAGAACTACAACTATTTTTAACAATCCAATAGCCCCCATTTCCGATGTTCAAATCGTCTTTCCAACCAATTAGTACTACTTGATGATTTGCACTATCCACTGGACCTGGATATGGATAGTAGTCATCTGGAGAATCATGAGTCCACCCCCATTCCTCTAGGTTATTTAAACCATGTTCATAATAAGTAAATAACATAGTTGCTACAACTGGGCCGTGCTCTTTTATCTGGGTTTTAATAACTTCTCGATCATTTTCACTGCCATCAGGATACCAATATCCAAAATCTGTTATAGGTACAAGTTTTTCTTCCCAATTCTCACATTTATCAACACATTCAATATCATCATCAGCTTGATATGGCATACAAGACTCTAAAACAACGCCATTACAATAATTACCTCTTCTATCTGTTAAATTAATATATCTAAATGCTGATCTCGCTAATCCACCTCTACAACTACCTGCCCCCTTTAAACAAGATAATATATATTGTTCAGATAAATCTGGATCAAGTTTAGAACAGTTTTCTCTTATGCTAATTATACTTTCTAAACAACCCATTGCTGCAAAATCCCAACAACTACCACAATTACCTTGATCTTTTGCAGGTGTCGTCCAATCCTCGTCTTCATAATCTTTCCAAGAAAAATAATCTGGTAAATCCTGCGCAGCTGAAGGTTTTGATGGATATTTATGATTGTCATGTTCAATATAGTTTATTAATTCTTCAATAGTTAATATATTATCATTTTCCAAAGATTCACATTTACATTCTTTTTGATTGATATTATAGAAATTATTCTCAATTTTATTATCATATTCTATAGTATTTTTATCTGTAGAATATGCCACTGGTGCTATACTTCCTAAC
>JARRLT010000395.1:0-4598 GCA_037386725.1 Promethearchaeota archaeon | reverse complement strand
AAGATTGAGGATTATTCAAGAATAATTAATGAAATCTTAAAATTTAATATTTCCTTTAACATTTTAAAATTTTCAACTGGTGTGAATGGTTTAAATCTTTAACAAAATTCATCTCTGAGGTTTGTCTCATTGATTTAAATTTTCTATTTAGTGATAAATTTTCTGCTGATGGATTTAATAGAAATTCTCCATTCATTAACCACATTTTTAACTCTTGAGCAATTTTTCTTGCATAGAATAGAGAAGACATTGAAGAACATCTTATTTCTTTACCTAAATTAATAATTCCACTCTTTAGTTCTTTATAATTTGTTTTTTTCAGAATTGGTTTATCTCTTCTTGGAATTCCGTAATCAATTATATTTGTTTCGATTTCTTCATCTTTAATGGCAGTCGCTTCTGCTAATCTTTCATTTAATATCGGAATGGGAACACCTACTCCAACAAAGAGTGAAATTCCATAATTTTCAATAGATGCTCCTCTTAAATATTCTGGTTTCATCTTCTTTAGATCTCCCTTTAAGAAAAGAGTTCCAAATCCCTCCTTAGGATTGTGCTGGGTACCTTCACCTATAATATATCCTACACCCCCTCCTAAAAAGATTCTCGTTCCCACTCCAATCGTTTCATAATTTGGATCATTACATAATGGATTTAAACACCCTGAACCGCTAAAATGGGCATTTCCAAAGTTAGGTAAGAGCTTTCCCATGTAAGTATAAAGCGTCTTTTCACTGCTATTAACCGCACAAATATATTTCTGGTATACGTTTCGTGGATTACACAAAATTGCTTGATTAATATCTTTAATTGTTATTGTAGTATCAATTTCACTAAGGGGATAGCAATCTGTTGTTTTCGACTTACCTTTTAAATTAATTGTTCTTCCTGATACTAAATCTTCAATCACATGAGCTCCTCCATAATTATAAGGTCTTCTATCTACGATTTTGGTGGCCCCAATATAACAGTCTACTG
Organism: Promethearchaeota archaeon; assembly: GCA_037386725.1. GTDB lineage: Archaea > Asgardarchaeota > Lokiarchaeia > Sigyniarchaeales > SOKP01 > JARRLT01. The sequence continues at coordinate 3,620 of JARRLT010000395.1, read as the reverse complement.
CGGCATTTCCGTGATATGCTTCCACTTCATTTAACCATAACTGATCGAATTTTATAGGTGGATCAGAATGACCAAAATTCAAAAAGGCTCCACTTGAACACATTGGACCGAAAGTACCAGTTGTAACTACATCAATTTTCTCTGCTGCGACTTTTACGCCATTATTATCAACAAAATCAATCATTTCTTCTGCTGTTAAGATGATAGCTTCTCCATTTTTTATTTTTGAATTTATTTCACTATAAGTTTTAGTCATTTTATTCAATAAAAGAGCGTTTTTCAAATTAGGTTTTTAAAATTAAGATTTGAAAATGTTGCTTTCGACTGGAAAACTGCATTGGACCTTACTTTATCTGCCGCTCTTTTAATTTTAACAACAGTTCTTTGGGGTACTACCTTCATTATTACAAAGATTTTAACTACCCAAGTTCCAATTTTTCTATATTTAGGAATCAGGTTCTTCTTAGCCTTTCTTGGATTTATACCTTTTTTTCCTCGGCTTAAAAAATTAAATAAAAAAATCCTCATAGCCGGTTTTATTTCTGGTATATTGTATTTCTTAGGAATTGTTTTTCAAACTTTTGGGCTTCAAACTACGAGTGCGGGAAAAGCAGGTTTTATAACAGGGTTAAGTACGATTATGGTCCCTTTTTTTGCTTATTTAATTTTTCATAGGTACTTCAAAAAGAAAGTTTGGTTTGCTGTTATTCTTTCTGTAATTGGATTGGGATTCTTATTTTTAGAAGGTCAAGCTGGAGTATTAATTGGAGATCTCCTTGTTATAATTTGTGCTGTTTTTTGTGCATTATTTATAGTATATAATGATAAATACGTAAATTTAATGGATGTATATCCATATTCAATTGTACAATTATTAACAATTTCTGGATTTAGCTTTTTCTTTGCATTCCTTTTCAATGATTCGTTTTTTGGAGGTTTTATTCTAAATCCTTTATTCTGGACTATTATGATTTATATGGGAATTGGAGTTACAACTTTAACATTTTTATTTCAAAATTGGTCTCAGCAACATCAAGATCCTGCAACTACAGCAGTAATTTTTACCCTTGAACCTGTTTTTGCTGCTCTTTTTGGATTTTTAATAGGAAATGAAACCTTATCCCTCTTTGGGTGGATAGGATTTATTTTAATTTTTATAGCAATTCTAATAGCAGTTTTAAAGAAAAGGAATAAAAAATCAAAAAGATAAATATAAAAATTTTCATAAAATACCTTAGATTTCTGAACTTTATCCTATACTCTTAGGCTAATATTGTAGCGATACCTAAAGAAGGGCATATAAAATAAAATATCTAAAACCATATAATTAAAAAATTCTATTTTTTTAATCGGAAAAGTTTTTCAAAATTTTTAGATATAATTATTTAAAAAAATAATAATAAAACTTTTACTGAAATAAGGATGCTATTTTAGAATGATTTTCGCTTATCCATTCTTTAATTCTTTCAATATCTTTCCCATACTCAACTAAAGCTATAATTGCAACTTCATTTGATATTTTCCTAAAGAATAAAATATGTTCGGTATATCTTATATTAAAATTTTCTACATCTTCCCGATCGATGATATTCATTAATGAATTAAGCGCTTCAACGGTTCTTGCACTTGTTCTTTTCACATTTCCTTTATTGTCTGACTTATATATTAATGGTAATCCTTTTAATCGGCCTGAGTATCCGACTATTGAAATAAAGCCAGATTTAAATTTAGATTCTAAATTTAATAATTTACTTTCTAATTCTTTTATTGATTCTAGAGAAGTTTTAGAAAAAAGCTCTTTAATTTTTGAAAAAATTTCTATAATTTATCACCTTGAAGGGTCATAAGAGATTATAATTTGATCCAGTAAATATTTTTTTGATTTCCAAAAGGCATCAATTTGCCTTAAGCATAACTCTAAGAAATCTTTATTCCATTCTTTCATCAATGGGATCCCCGATCCAGAAATCAAATCACAATCTAAGATCTCTGAATTAGATCTAAACTCATCTAAGATTTTACCATATTCTTCAATTAAACCTTTTGAAATAGTTTCATTTGTAGTTTCTGATACAACTTGATCTATGACATCTCTTAATTTCTCATATTCTTCTTGACTTTGTAAATCATCATATCTTAGTAAATTTTTATAATCTGAATTAATTCTTTTTTTAATTTCAATTAAATTCTTTCTTACACTAATTATACTGTCAAATTTATCGAATATCGCGACTAAAATTAAGGATCCTTCAGTCTCAAATAATAGTTTATAAGGTCCCAATTCTAAATCCTGAATATCTGCACTAAATAATTCATGAGTAAAATTAAAAAGAGCACTGATAAAACCACTAGTTAAGATTTCATTCCACGCAATTTCGCTATAAGATCTATTATATAATTTCTCTCCCGAACGTTTTAGAAGTAGGATATTATGTATCATTTTCACTCATTCATTTATTCATTTTTAAAAGGGCTATAAGCAACATCATCCATTTGAATAAGGCATTCTTCATCTAAAAATTCCGTGAAAATTGTTATTCTTGCATGGTGTTCATCGATATAACCACCATAATGACCAATAAAAATATGATCACCAGCTCGAATACATTCTGAAAATGTAAATTTAGGATCGTTATGCAATTCAATATATCTTTTTTTCATATTAACTTTCTCTTAATCAGAATCATTATTATAAATTTGGTCTAATCTGTCTTGATTTTTATTTTATATTGGCAACATTGATTTCCTTCACTAATCAAATCTTCCGTTATTAATTCTGTACTTCCAAAAGCGTTTTTAGCAGCATAATCTATGACTCCTTCAGTATATGTGCAATAATATTTATCAGATATATCAATTCCGGCCCGTTTAAAAGGACAAACTTTAATCTTTACAAATAATTGATTTCCATTTATAGTTATCTCTGACTTTTCTTTGCCTAACGCCGGTTCTAAAACATCCTTTATAAACTTGTCAGCAAATTCTTCTGGTGTCCATTTTTCAATATTAAATTTCTCTCTCATTCTTTTTTCAACAGTCTCCCCTTGTCTCTCTCCAATTAGTCTAAAAATCGCCTGTATTGATTCTGGACCTATTACATTATCAAATTCCTTCATTGCCATGCGAAACATAGAAGCAATAAATTTTAGTTGTTCAATTGTTTTTTCTTCTTTACTCATTTAACCTATTCCCCTAATTTAAATACTTCACTAATTTTTTTACTTGTATCTTCCATCTCTAAAGTTATTAATCCAATATTGGGTTCTTTCTTAGTTATAGCTACTAAAATAACCCGCCCTGCAGACATTAAAAACATACTTCCTTTATCTAATTCCAAATGTAAACTTTGAAAGGAGCCTTGGAATAATGCTTCAGCGGATCTTTTTGATGTACCTAAAAGGGCTGCTGACATTGCTGCTACCATTCGGTCATTGGATTCTGATGGTAATGCCGCTGCTACAACTAATCCATTTTTCCGTATTACTGCAGAACCTATGATATCTGCAACCTTTTCTTCAAGGTCCTCTAAAATTTCATTTACTTGTTCAATCTTACTCATGTAAATCATCCAAAATTTGATTTAAGTCCCAATATATTAGAAAATTTCCTTTATTCACTTA
>JARRLT010000394.1:4099-5813 GCA_037386725.1 Promethearchaeota archaeon | reverse complement strand
AATTTGAGAAGTTTGTCTCAAATATCATTCATCAATTACGAACTCCACTATCGGTTATACAAATGTCACTAAAATATCTCGAGAGAAATAGAGAAAGAATAAATTCTGAATTGGAAAAAAAGATATTTAATGGAGTATATCGAAATCTTAAATCAATTGATGATTTAATTAAAGATTTGATAACTTTTACTCAATTAAATGATAGTAGCATTAATTTAAACATAGAAAGATTTTCACTTAGTAATGAAATATCTGAATCAATTGAATCTATGGAACTCTTGGCAAAAGAGAAAAATATAAAGATAGTAGACAACATAAATAAAAATATTGAATTAAATGCTGATAAAAATAAGATAAAACAGGTCTTTCAAATTCTCATAGTTAATGCGATTAAATATTCAAAAAGAGATTCAGAAATAATTGTGAATTCCAATTTTAACCGTCTTAATGAGAAAAATGTTAATGAACTTATAATCGAATTTGTGGATCATGGAATTGGAATCAATAATGAAGATCTACCTCATCTTTTTGAACGCTTTTATCGCTCTAAAAGGGTCGCTCATATCGAAGGTATTGGATTGGGACTTTCTATCGCTAAAACAATAATACAAATGCATGGTGGAAAGATCCATGCTAAAAGAAATTTAGATCGAGGAACAACGTTTTCAATTGTTTTGCCAAATTCTCGTATAAGTTAGAAAAATATTGGTGGGAATAATGAAGAATGGACTCAAAAAGGTAATGCTTGTAGAAGATAATCAAGATTTGTTATTCAATTTTCATTTAATTTTAGAAGATCATGATTTTGAGGTAACTTCGGCTAAAAATGGCAATGAAGCACTCAAGATACTCTCGAGTGAAGGTTATTTACCTGATATAATCATTAGTGATATCATGATGCCCGAAATAGATGGGTATGAATTTTTAAAGAAAATTTCATCAAATCCTAAATATTCTCAAGTACCCTTCATTTTCTTGACTGCACTTTCAATGCCAAAGGATATTGATTATGCAAAAGAATTAGGGGCAGATGAATTCCTTGTAAAACCCATAGAAGAAGAGGATTTGATTAAAATCATTCATGAAAAATTAAATGAAAAACAATTATCTGGACAAGTTTATGACCATTTTGAAAAAACGGTTGACATACAGGTACCTATTCAAACAGAGAGCACTAAAGATAAATTAATCAAAGATACCTACTTGATTCATGTAGTTTGGGATGATAAATTAGGACCAGTTATTAAAAAAACGTATCCCAGCAAACGAAAAATAACTCTCCCCATCGATAAAATCACAGTACAATTATTTCATGCCGCAAATTTAATTTATGGTCATGATTCAATATCAGCGAGTGAAAGTTTACTTTTAAATCTTAAAAATATTGAAAGAAGTTGTTTCTTATTTTTAGATTCGTATTCTTGCTCAAATGAGCGTCAAGGGAAAAAAATATACATGCTAGCTGTAATTACAAGATCTATCACTTATTTGAACTCTCTTAGAATAAAAGAAATATTTAGGGAATTTAGCCGAGAAATAAAAAGCAGAAACTCATTAAATAAAAATATCTTGTCATTTAAGAATTATTGGACTAAGATCATCGAAATCTTATATTGATTTAGGCATATTTTTTATTCTTTAAAATATTAGCCTAAAGATTTATAATCCTATCTTTTTGATGAGTTATTAAGTAATAAAATTTCATAGTAGGTTT
>JARRLT010000394.1:0-4089 GCA_037386725.1 Promethearchaeota archaeon | reverse complement strand
ACGGATAAAAACTGCTCTAAATCTATTAAAACAATGGAAAATTTAGAAAAAGTCTGTAAAGGGCATGAATGTAATTTAACTATATTGGATCTTAAAGAAAATCCTAAAATTGCTAAATCATTAAGCATTATAGCCACACCATTATTGATTAAATATCTACCAAAACCCTCAAAAAAGATCGTAGGAGATCTCTCCACTCTGGAGATTAGCTCTTTATTGCAAATAAATAATGAAGCATAAAAACTCTAAGGATTTTATCATGCCAAAAATCCCCATTGGAATTGAAGGATTTGATAAATTTTGTAAAAAAGGGATACCAGAAAAGAAATTAACTGTAGTTATGGGCCCTCCAAGGAGTGGTAAAACAATTTTTGGGATGCAATTTCTCATAAGGGGAATTCTCATATCTAAGGAGCCAGGTGTGTTTATCACTTTTGATGAAAATCAGGAAACGATTATAAGTAAGACAAAAGAATTAGGATGGGACATCTCAGAGCATGTGAATCAAGGATTATGGGAGTTTATTGATGTATCTTCTCATTTTAAAGATGATTTTGAAATTAGTGGGGATTTTGATTTAGGTGGGTTACTACTTCAAATTCAAATGGCAGTAAGAAAAATAAAAGCAAAAAGAATTGTTATGGATTCATTAAGTGTTTTATTTAGTAAGTATCCAAATATCGAAACTATCAAAAAGGGCATTTTGCAACTAAAATCGTGGTTAAATTCATATTCCGTAACCTCGCTTATTATTGATGAAATCGATGGTGAAATTCAAAAGAAAATATATTCCGAAATAATTAATAAAACATGTGATAGTATCATCAAACTCCAAAATCCATTAAAAGGAGGATATCGAACAATTGAAATCATTAAATATCAAGGAAATAATTATCTTAAAGGAAAGCTTAATTTTACTATTCAGAAAAACCAGGGAATTGTAATCGTTCCAATTGATTAAAATTTCTATTGGAAATTACTTAAGACAAATATTATTCAATTCTCCTCAAGCTAATAACTTTAGAAATGAGTATTTATTCCTAAAGGATTTTACCTCATTAAAACCCAGTTTTCAATGATAATTTGAGAGATATAAAAATTATTAGTGAATTTTTGGTCAGAACAAGCTTTAAGAACTCATTGGCAATAATACGATAAATTTAGACCCTTGTTTATGATCTCCTTCCACCCTATCTTCCACCCATATATCTCCTTCATATCGTTCTACAATTCTCTTTACTACGGACAAACCGATCCCAATCCCTTTCTTTCGTTTATAATATAAACGTTGGAACACGTTTTCTTTTAATTGATCTGGAATCCCAATTCCATTGTCAATAAATTCTAATTTTAGATAATCTGTGTTATTTTTAGTTATTCCAGAAAGTTTAATTGAAATTTCAGCAAGCGGGTTATCATTGTGACGGATGCTATTTAGAATAATATTTTCTAGTAAATCGCTCATTAAAGCATCACCCTCTATGAATATAGTATCTGAATCTAACAAATTTTCGATTTTAATTTCAGCTTGACTGTCTTTTTCCTCAATTTCAGTGATATGATTTTTTACATCATTTAAAATCGGGAGGAAATTAATAGGTTCTAAGTAAACTGGAGTATCTGACATTTCTTCTATCTTTTGGACATTTTTAATTAACTTTCTTGCTCTGGTAATATTTTTGCTAATAATGGTAAAGGAATGATCTATCTCTTCATTAGTATCAATTCGATCTTTTACCGAAAATGTTAATACTACTCCCTCAATTTTTTTATCATCAGTTAAGTAGGGAGAGATTTTCATCTTATACCAGTTTTCATCAATGGTTTGGACTTCTTTTTCTAAAATCCCTAAATTTTGTAATATTTCTCTTATATCTTCAGTAAGGGTTGCATGTTTTAAATTAGAAACGATATGTGAGATTGGACGTCCTAGATCTGACTCAATAACGTTGAAAATCTTACTGAATTCGGGTGTAAAGCGTTTAATGGTTAAATCTGGATTAAGAAAGACAATAGCTATTTTTGAGTTCTTCATTAGATTAGACAGATCATTATTAGCCTTGGATAATTCTTGGATCTTTTCTTCTAATTCAGTATTTACTGCAATTAATTCTTCATTTATGGATTGAAGCTCTTCTTTTGAGGTTTGCAATTCCTCATTAGTACTCTGGAGTTCCTCATTGGAGGACTGTAGTTCTTCATTTGTTGATTTCAACTCTTCATTAGATGTTTCTAGTTCCTCGATTGTACTTTGCAAATGTTTCTTGGTAGATTCTAATTCCTCTTCTAAATATTTTATTCGTGAATCAATTAAATCTTCACCAGTTTTTGTGGTCAAAAAGTCTTGCTCCTTTGACTCCAATGGGACTTCCTTGAATACTATCATCATTAAGTCTCTCATTGAGCGTGGTTCCAATATTGGGTGTATTATTAAATCGATATTCACATTATCCCCATTTTCATTAATCTGAATATTCTTTACCTTCACATCTTCTTTTTTTAATCTTGCTTTACGTATTGAAGTTGATAATTCCACTTTTAATGGATGTTTAGCCATTGAAATTAAATCCATTTTCGCAAAACCTTCTGGAGGGCTAAAAAATTTATTGGTTTGACCGTGAAAGTATAATATCCTATTTTTATCATCAACAATAACACTAGGAGGAGAAAATGCATTTAATAATTCTGTGTGCATCAACTCTTCTAATCCAAGCGTCACTACATCTCTCCCAGTTTCAAACTTCTTGACTTTAAAACGATCAAACAATGGCGGAAATATGGATATCTCATCCATTTTATATGATGGAATTTCTTTTTTCTTGAATATTTTATATTTACGATCTATAGGATCAAATATATCTGACATAGAGCCAAGTGATTCAGAAGAACCTAAAAACAAGATCCCATCAGGATTTAATGCATAATGAAATAAAGCAAGTAATTATTTTTGAATCTCAGCTGTGAGATAGATAAGTAAATTCCTACATGAAATCAGATCTATCTTTGAAAATTTCCAGTAAAATCATAGCAATTGAGTATGCTTCTTCACCTGTGGAACACGCAGGAACCCAACCTCTTAAAGTATCGTTTATTTTTTTATTTCTAATTAAAAATGGAATGACTTCAGATTTGAATTTTGCAAATGCTTTCTTATCTCGAAAGAAATTGGTAACTCCAATTAGTAGCTCTCGGAAAAGTAGATCAAGTTCTTCTTGATTTTCTAATATAAAATTAGCATAATCAGAAATATCAGGAATTTGCCTGACTATCATTCGCCTTTCAATTCTTCGATTAATTGTGCTAGGCTTATACATCGAAAAATCTTGCCCATAATTGGATTTTAAACTGTGAAAAATGTCTGCTAAAGCCCTTTCAACTTCGATATTCTTTTTTGCTGATTGAATTTTCCCAAGATTTTCTCTATATTTCAAGAGCAAATTAGCAATTTCTACCGGAGTTCCGATTATATCGACTCTAACATTTTGAATTGCACTTTGGGGCATTCCTTTATAATTTGCAGAATCAGGGTCCTGAACAATTGCCAAACCTCCTACACCCTTAATTTCTCGTAATCCTAAAGTACCATCACTACCAGTACCAGAAAATATAATTCCAATCGCATTTTCTTTTTGATCGATAGCTAAAGAACGAAAGAAATGGTCAATCGGTAATCTTTGTCCACGTGGTTTGGTAGGTTCTTTAAGAAACAAAATACCTTCTGAGATGCTCATCGTTCTATTAGGAGGGAGTATAAAAATCGTATTTGGAGTGACTTTCATCCCATTTTGAGCGATTTTTACTTCTAAATCTGTATATCGGCTTATTAATTCGTCTAAAGAACTTTTATGCGTGGGATCTAAATGAGTTATCAATACATAACTCATTTTACCATCTGAAGATAAATTTGTGAAAAAATGTTTAAAAGCATCTAATCCACCAGCAGATGCTCCAATTGCAACAAGTGGATAATCGGGTTGAAGTGCTTTTAAGTTTTTTCTCTCTTTGCGTTTCTTCAAATTCGAATTTGTGTCAATCATTATTATACTTAGATTTTTTTACATTTAAAACATGTGTTTAACTAAGATTTAT
>JARRLT010000393.1:4784-6309 GCA_037386725.1 Promethearchaeota archaeon | reverse complement strand
CCCGAATTTTCTGAAGTCCTCCAAGAGCGATTGCTGGAAAATGTATCAAAAACAGCTAGTGTAAAAAATCCTTTAGACTGTACATTTGATATGGATTTATTTAATTATTACGTGAAACTTCCACAAATTTTAATGGAATCTGGAGAAATCGATATAATAATTATATATGGCACTTTTGGTTTTCAAGATGTGTTATTAAAGTTACTTAAAAATGAGAAAATTGCAAAACATGCAAAATTTAAAGATGATGGAAATGAAAATCATAAAAAGCCCTTGGAAAAAATCTTAATTCCTCCAACTTTAGAAAATGCGAGAAAATATTCAATTCCTATTCTGTATATAAATCCACAGAGTTTCTCAAGCCCATGGTCTATTAAGATGAGGAATGAAGGAGCAGCGCTCTTCAAATATTGGGATAGACCAGTTCGTTGTATAGCAAAATTATGTGAATATTCAAATTATTTACAAAATAAGGAAAAAGATTAGATACAATAAATTTTATAGTTCAATCTAATTTTATTAGTTCAATTTCATCCAAACTCTTTCCTGACCCTCTTATTATACAATTTTCTAATTTCTGCCCCTCAAAATTTAATTGACTTCCTTCAGCTATAATACAATTTTCTAGTTTGAAGGCCTTCCCTAAACTCACATCATTCAAAACAATGCAATTTGAAAGTTCAGAAAATTCACCTATTGAAGTATTCGAGCCAATAAACACCTTTGGGCCAAGCAAAACGTCATCTTCAATTTTTACGTTATCTTCCAAGTGAACTGGTTCCAAAAAAGAAGGAAAATCTCCAATAAATTTATCAATTTTATTTCGTGTTAATTCTTTTAAACATACTCTAAATAAAGACTGTATTAGATTTTTATTTAAATCTCCTTTCTTTTGAATTAAATCTTTAATTTGTTGAATTTTATCTTTCATAATTTTAATTCCTTGTTTATATTTTTTTAATCTATAATCCCATTGCATCTATTAATTTTTCAATATTTTCTCCAGTTTTAGTACTAGTAGTAAATATTTTAATCTTAGGATTAGCAGCTTTTGCGTCATCAATCATCTTTTTAATATTTGTTCCTAGCCTTGCAGAAAGGTCAATTTTATTTATTATTCCGATTTCAGACATTTTAAATAATAATGGATGCTTTTCTACAACCCACTCTCCTTCTGTAATTGATACTACTGTAATCCTTTTTTCTGCTCCAAGAATAAAATCAGAAGGGCATATCAAATTTCCTACATTTTCTATAAAGACGATATCATATTCTTCTAAAGGTTTACTTTTTAAAATCTTATAAATATGATAGGCATTTAAGGCACATTCGCGTCCAGTATTAATCTGAATAGTATCTACTGAAAATTTTTCGATTCTATCGGCGTCTACTCGAGTAGTAATATCTCCACAAATCACTAATATTCTATATTTTGCATGTAATTTCTCACATATCTTTTCTAATAACGCAGTTTTTCCGGCACCTATTGCTCCAACAATATCAAACGATTTAATATTATTTTTTT
>JARRLT010000393.1:0-4686 GCA_037386725.1 Promethearchaeota archaeon | reverse complement strand
AAAAAAATAATTGGTAATAATTCTGTTTATTTATTGATGAATCAGAAATTATCATCAATAAATTCAACTTTACAAGGAATTCGAGATAAAATTCAGAATAATGAAATAGATAAGGAAAAAGCAGTAAGAATTGTTACTTCAATTATTCTTAATTCTATGGATGATCTCTCTCGTATTAATTCACTCCATATTCTGAGAGAATTGGCCCCATATGACAATAAAATATATTTAATTTTAGAAAATTTAGCAACATCCGATTTAAATGGAAATATTAGAAGTATCTCTTTTCAAATTATTGGAGAAAATTTCGGGAGTAACTCAATCATCCTATTAAATTGGGCTTTAGTTCATGAAAAAAATATTCAATGTCTTATAGAAGTTATTAAAGCTTTAACTAGAATAAATAATAAAGAATCAAGAGAAATTTTAATCGAATATCTTAAGAAAATTATATCAAAAAAAGATCCTTTTAGTAAAACTGAAAAATATATAAATGCCATTAAAGCATTATTTAAAAACCATAAATTGGAATTTCTTTCAACCAGCCAGATCTCGGATATAATCTTAAATTACATTATAATATCTAATCTAATTGATAAATTCTATTATGTTCATTATGAATTAAATAGAGATTCCTGTCTAATCCATGAATTAGATCTTTCAGATATCGAGTATGAAGTAAGAGGATGGAAATCAGAATTTAAAAATGAAATTAAAAATTTATCTGAAATAATAGGCCTTCGATATTTGAAAGAACTAAAATCATTAGATTTATCTAATAACATGGTCGAAGATGTAGAGGATTTAACTCATTTACAAAAGTTAGAAAATTTAATTCTCACAAATAATTCTTTAAAAAATCCGATTAATATTGAATACTTCAAAAAATTACCTCATTTACGATATTTAGCCTTAGTAGGTAATTTGTTAGTAAAATATCTACATAAAGAAGATTTTAACCAAAATCTCACTTTAAAGATAGCAAAATATTCTTATTTTCAATAAAAGAAAAGAAAAAGATTAAAAATTTAATTAAACGCTCGAAAACTCTGTTTTTTTCATTTTAAAAGATCTAGGATATTGAAGAATATTCTATTTTTAGAATCAAAATTATGCTTAAGCAAAATTTAGAAAATCATAAAGCTCATTCAATTAATAAATCAAGCTATAATTCAGAAAAAGTAAAAATTTATTTGAAAGAACTAAGAAACAAAAATCTTGAAATGAATAAATTATGTGTGAAAATCAGTATTTTAGATAAAATGAAACATGAATTTAAAGAATCTATTAAGCACTTTACTATTATGTATCCTGAACTTGTTAAACAATTATCCAAGGTACAAATAGAAATAGAGGCTATTATAAATGAGTATGAAGAAATCTTCAATCCAAAACCAAGTCCTAATTATCAAATGTATGATCATCGTCCAAACTTTAAAAAGCAATATTTTAAAAACATTAATACTAAAGAAAAAGCTTATTGGCTTGGGTTTTTATTTGCAGATGGTTTTATAAATTTAGAACGTAAAAATGGAGAAAATTATTATCGTATGGGTATTGTATTATCAGAAAAAGATAAATCACAACTTTACCATCTCTCGAAAAGTGTAGGTTTAAATCCCAAATATATCAAATTCTTTAAGAAATATTTAAGAGATACAAATAAAGAATACTCTATGTTTGAATTAAGATGGGGAGATCAACAAATGGCTAAAGATTTAATAAAATTAGGAATGAGATATAGATATGATAGATTAACAGAAAAAAGAGTAAAACAGATTAATCTACCTGAATTAAAATCTATGGAGTTAATGCTTACTTTCCTTTTAGGGTTCTTTGATGAAGATGGAACGCTTGGAATAAGAAAAGCGAGAATTAGAGTTCGTCCAAATTTATATTCATCTAATAAATCATTTCTAAAGCAATTAAAAAGCTATTTTAATATCGGATATAAAATTAGTGAAGACAAAATAATTAAATTTGATGAGAAAAGTAACAAGGAAATTAAATATGAAAATTATAGATTAGAAATTGGTTTAGGATTATATAGAGAGCTTTTATGTAATTATAAAAGAAGTCTTAAAAGGAAAAGAATTGATTTGAAAAAATTGACAAAAGATCTTAAAACTAGAAAAAGGAATCTAAAAAGGATCGAAGTAATAAATAATCAGAAGAAGTTCATTAAAACACATATTCAAAAGCATACCCTAAATAAAATATTAGAGTACTTCTCTCCAAACAAAATTGCCAATATCTTAAACTTATCAAGAACTACAGTTATGTGGCTTATTAAAGAATATAATATCCGATACAGAAAGGATGCTAATGTTTACTATAATAAAGTTAATCGCTTGATACGGATTGAAGGAAAACATTATAAATTCTATAGTATCTATCAGTTTTGGAGTAATCATTTGGAAAAATTAGGTAAGGAAATGAAAAGAAGCAATTTAAATTGACTTGATAATTTTTTCTAAACGGATGAAAACTCCGTTTTCTTCGTTCCGAAAAGTCCAAGTGAAACACCAAGTTCGTGAGCTTCCTTTTGTTTCGCATATTTTTTTACTGGTATTCCTTTCATTGCAGCATCGATTGCTTGACGGAAAGCTTTTGCTCCTGCAACTGGACCCTCTGGATGAGCGTGGATTTCGTTGAAATAGAGATATTCTAATTTCAATTCCGCCACCGCTCCCAATCATAACATTGGGTCCTAAATCATTAATTATTTTTTCTACTGAAGCAGGAGTAATTCCTCCACTGGGCATAGGTAAAGTACGTTTAATATGAGGTGCATTTCTCATCGGCATGACCATTTGCCGGGCAGTTTCTTTGAATTTATCTACCATAGTAGGTGCTTTTCCATAAGGTGCTGGATGAACAATTGTATCACAACCCGCTAATCTACCAAACTTTCCAAGAATTAATGGACTACTAACTCCACCATATGGGTCTTGGTATAAAGCTCCCGCAAAGTCCATATGTCCAAGGATAGGTACCTTAACGGATGGGTCTTCAGCTAATTTTCGCAATGCTGAATATCCTACTGAGATATGATTTACCATTAATGCATTTGCACCGTGTTCTTGGGCGATATCTGCCAATTCAAACATTCTATCAACACGATCAGTAATATTCACAGTATATAAGGTCTTTTCACCCTTTTCTGAATCAGCTCTATCGAGAGCTTCCATGAATTTTGTTACTCTTTCAGTGAGTGGGTTAAATCCTACATCTGCTATTAATTCATCATCTTTAATAACATCACAGCCTCCTAAAGCTGCTTTATAAGCTAATTCTTCTGCGGGAGTTTCACTAAGCGTATACACACATGGTTTAATCATATTATTTAACAAAGGTCTTTCAGGAACTCCTAAAATTTTTCTTATTCCCTCATCACCGAATTTAGGCCCTTTGAATTCCTTTAAGAATTCTCTTGGAAAGCGAACATCGACCATTTTAAGTGGACCCCCCATAGAGATATTTCCAAAAATAGTTGTAAATAACATTGGAAACTGTGGTTTAAAGTTTAATGGATACGCGACTTGAACAACCCAATCTCTATATTTGGGACTGTCAAAGAAATCTTCTACACCTTCATATTCATAATCAGGGATGGACCATAAACCAATTACTTTTGCTACGTGTTTTCTTCTCGTTTCTGGAGTTTCTGCTGGAACGGGAACAAAGGTTCCCGTGGATTGTTCTATACAAAGTGATTGGGTCATGTAAAAAGCATCCATTCGTCTATGGAGTCTTGCGATATAAGTTGCGATAATATGTGTTTCATAATCGATATCTTCTGGTAAAGCATTGGGTTTGCTAAGATTATCTAAATCGAATTTATCAAATTGATTTGGTAATTCTGACATTTTATTTACGCTTTTTATTTTAGGTTTTTAAAGATAAAATTTGTTATTGGAATCTAATGAAGATGGATTTTTAAAGTTTTTTACATTTTGTATAAATATTTTTACAAAAACAGTAAATATAAATTAGATCGCTTAATAATAGAATATAATAACATCTTAAAAATTTTGATTGAAGTGTGTTTTATATTATGACTAGAGAAGAAGAGTTCTTGGAATATGCAAAATATCATAATATTTCTGATTTTGCTAATTTCTCAATTAAAGATATTATCACTATGCAATTTCTTGTAAGGTATCGAGAACCGATTGTACGTCACTTACTTTATACTGAAGTTAAACAATTTATAGAATTTAAGGGAAACAATTACATCCTCCGAGCTTTTACAATATGCTTAACAATTTGGAGGATATAGGTCTATTGCAATTCCAAGATAATGAGTCCGGAAAAATTCCAAATATTAAAGATACTCCATATACCAATTTTATCCCTCAACTATTACTAAAATTCTTGATAAATAATAATATCATGGTTTCTGAGGATTATCGGGAGGAATTCTCAAAAAAATTTCTGGAAAAAATCAAAAATAAGAAGTTTAATAGAATTCTGACAATTTGGTTTTCTGAGTATGTCATGATTCCAATTCTCAAATTTCTTTCTGAATATTCTAACGAACAATATGTTTTACCTAAAAATGGTTCTAGTGATATATTAAATGGAACTAATATTGAAAATGTAAAACTCTCAGAAATGATTTCAAATCATATCTCTGCCCCTGAGGACATATTTGATGGTATAGTTATTCCTGTCTATAAAAAA
>JARRLT010000392.1:0-3255 GCA_037386725.1 Promethearchaeota archaeon | reverse complement strand
TTTTTAAAATAGTAGAAATTGAAGTAAACCCATAAATTTTTGATTTATTTGATGTGATTAGAGACCTTTCTCATGGGTCTATAAATCTTTATTGAAAAATTTTAACATTATTAAACAATTAGATTGATATAAATGACAAAAAAGCAAAATATTGATGATAAAAAAAGTAAAGAATTAAGTCTTGAGGAAATGTTTAAAGAACAAATTTACAACATTAATATTAAAGGATCAAAAATAGAAGATTCCTCTCAGACTTCAATTAATATCACAATGTGGGCAAATAATTTGAGTCAAAATCTACTTTACAAATTTCTATTAATCTTTCAAACAGAGTTAGATTATTTTACTAAAATTATTTCAAATGATGATCTTTCTTCCTTTATTTATGATATACTAACAGATGATTTTCATGAAGAAATTAAAAATAACCAGAATTTAGAGGATTGTATAAATAATAAAATTAAACAATTGGAAGAGAATAAATTTCTATCTTCTAAAGGATTAGATAAACGATATGAGGATTTAGAAGATGAATATATTAAGATTTCAATTGAAGATGTAAAACATATAATATTTTCACTTAGAAAGAGAAAGATTAATCTTTATAAGGATATATTAAATGAATTTAAAAAGAAGAAACAAACGTATTTTGAGAATATAAAAGAGCAAGTTGAAGCATTTTATTGATATAATCAAAATTAGAATAAAAATTGCTCACATTTCTCTTAGATAATCAATAATCTTCATGTATTTTTCCCGACTAAATTTTACCAAATAATTTTAGATCCATTTAGGTAGACCTAATATTTATTAAGTTCGGTTTATGTGATTAGGTAGAGACAAATCGTGAAATTTGTCTCGTATATATTAGGAAAAGTAAAATTTGGGATAGGGATCTATTTCATTTCAGATGTAGATAATCTCTTCACTCAAAAATGACCACTCAAACTAAAAGTATTGGTCTAATTGTCGGGTCAAGATGTAGCTCCGTAATTTTTTTATATAATTGGAGTCAGAACTTGACTTTCCTCATTGAGGAGTGTATGAACCAAATCCAAATTAAGTGGAGGAACTTTCAATGAATGGGAATGATTCTTATGTTAGCGGATTGAAGATTGAGAATAATAGCGACGGTGGATTCGATCTAATGTATAATCGAAAGAGATTCCCTGAACCCATAAAATTTGAAGATCTCCAATACATTTCCAATCCGAAAAGTAAAGCGGGAATCAAAAAAACCTTTGATTCTTTTTTTAGTATCTTAGATCAAGGAATTAATATTGATGATGCTAGAAAAGAAGTGGTAAGGCAAGCAAGGGAATTACTCCCAGAGATTTCCGAACTGAAGGACAACGAAAAGGAAGTTTTACCTGATATTCAGAGTTGGGAGGAATTTAAGGCTGAATTAGAATCCCATATCATTGGAAGAACCGAGGACTTTCTTGTTATCCTCAGTGTTATTGTTAGTTATTGGCACGCGGATAGAGAATGTATCTATATGCTTTTATTAGCACCACGAGGAAAGTTTCGGAAAGCAACCCCTTAGAAAATTTAGTCCTGGCGCTGGAAAGCGAGAATATGGGGGTGGATGGAATGCTGTATTTGGTATTACACCAAGATTATTTCACCAGAATCTGAGTAATTTCGTAAATACAGGAAGATTTCTGGTCTATGAGTTATCTTCGATAGACCAAGAAGAGATCATTATGAATCAGGAGAATCATCCTGACTTTAAATCAATCAACAAAACATGTAGAGGATTTCTTAGAAATCTAAAAGCCGAAATCCCCGAAATTCATCTTAACGAAGAAATTCGGCATTACATCGTAGATTTTCTTAAGGTTTATGTTCATTATCTCCTAGTCTTTGATGGGAGATATCATAACTTTAACCCAGAAGGAATCATCAGACGATTCAACCAAATTGAGATACTTATAAAAGCAAAGGTTCATATTGAAGGATGCAAAGAAGCCACAACTGCGGATGCCAAATTCTTTCTTAGATCCTTATGGATTGAACAGAGTAAAGACGCCCGATTAGCAAAATTGAGAATGATCCCTAATTTTCAAGATGATTGGGAAGAATTTACTCATTTGTGATCAATAAAGGATCATAATTAATTCTAATATATATTTAGGGGGTATAGGGGGAGTTGGGAGATGGGGAGAATCTCTATTCCCTTCCCCTTCATACCCCCATTTTTTAATTGTAAATTTTTTATAAAAATCTAAAGACCAACTGGGACTCCGCGTTGAGAAATGAATTCTTTTCAAAGGGGAGGGAAAAGAAGGGGGTATACCATTCTCATAACTATTGATATCATTAAAGAAAGCGGAGTATTAAATTATATTAGTAAATACAAATAAAAGAAGAAGAATAAGATTACCATTTACCTATTTCAAGGCGGATTACCGTTTTTCTTAGGTAGTGATTCACCGTGCGGAGTGCATACCTCTTCTTTTGAATAGACAGAAATAATGCGGGGGTGTCCGCTTTTTTGAGCTTCCTCTCCTGCATGTAAATCTCAAGATGCTTTGCCAGATTTTCAGAGAAGTAATAGATCTTCCTGCCCGTCTTTCCTTCTGTTTCCACGTAGCGCTTCTTCAAGTTAAGATCGGAACAATCAATGCTGAGTAGTTCCCCGATACGCATCCCTGTTTCCGCAAGTAAGCGATACAGTAAGTAATATTTATAATTATGGCTAAAAAGATAATCAAGAATGCGTTTCACTTCCGCTTTTGTCATAACCACATCTTTATTGGATTTCGGTTTCTTATGGATCGGTTTCCACTGAATCGAATAACGCGGGATCACGATTAAGAAATCATCATAATATTCCATGATAAATTGCAAGAAACTGCGGAAGATATTCCATTTATTTTTCTTGGTTTGGAGAGCGATCGTATCCAGCTGATTCAAGTAGTCGAAATAATCGATCACGTGTCTTTTAGTGATGTCGAAAATGTGCCCCTCATATCCGAAATAATTTTGGTGGAAAAAATATCGAAGACAATATTTTCTCATCCTTTGCGAGTGTTTGGAGTACGAAAAGCGTTCCAAATACCGATTGATTATTTCTTGATTGGTGATTGTATTCATCGAAGCGAAAATCGCCCCGTTGAGGTGATTTTAAATAGATTCATATCCGAGATGATCTTGAAAATTACATCCTCATTGATATTGGACTTGTCCTTAAGTTGGCGGAGAGAAAGGGAATTATGATCCTCTAAGAGTCCGATAATTGTTTCGCGTTCC
>JARRLT010000391.1:0-2841 GCA_037386725.1 Promethearchaeota archaeon | reverse complement strand
AATGTATATATAAATTTTGATCATAAAAAAAGAGGGTATATAGGATCTGAGAACTGAGGATACCTCAGAACTCAGAACTTAATATACCCATATATATTAGAAAAAAATAAAAATTTAAGCTAGGAATTTCTTCCAGTTCATTGGAAGATCTGGAACCAATTGCAACTTCTGGAGAGTTAATTCCTTATCTTCAGCAAACCAGAGCATATCAAGAAAATATTTCGCATCCTCTATGGTTGCGTTTATTCTTCCTTCAATAAATAGCTTTGCTTTAATAAGAACTTCAATTTGGTTAAATCTGCGGATATATCCTTCAGATTCAAATTGATGATATCGTAACGATTCTCCGCTTTTTATATATACATTTAACCATTGAACATAGATCTCCAGAAAATCCACAATATAACCTTTGACTTCTTTCGGAATCACCATCTCAGCGGATTCCACTCCTTTATGAAGATTTTCAAGAAATCCGCAACAGATCCTACGAATCTCTTTTTTATTAAGCTGACTTATTCCTTCTAAAAGAATCTTCCGCTCATTAATAGGACTCAGTTGAGAAACTAAAAATCTACTCGTTCTAAGAAAATCAACTCTATTATTGTGGAAAAGTTTCGGAGGTATTCCAAAAACTCCATTCCATCCTCCCCCGAATTCTTGAATCTTTCCTGGCATCCCTTTCCGATATGGTTCTCTACCAAAGCTCTGTTCGAAGTCGCTTAATACTTTTCGAACTTTTCTTTCATCGCTTCCAAATAAACTAGTGGTGTCGTGCATAAGCAAGGTATGATCTTTTACAATATCCGCTACACCCTTAATCTTACTTGAGGGATCAGGATTTCCTGGTGCCCATGCTTCTAATGTTAGATTGTCAAGACACACGACAAATTTGGAATCCCTAAAGCTACTCAATAAAGCGGATTTACCTTTCCCTTTAGGCGCCAACAGAATTAAATAAATTCCAAAATCAGCATCCTCCTTAATAAACCAATAGCTCGCAATGATGGTTAAAATGAGTTTATAATCCTCAGTTCTTCCATCAATACATTGTTCTAATCGAGTTTTAAAGACATCCCATGAATCCACCGATAGATCAGGTTCAAACTCTTCCTTGTAATCTGAATCATCAGAATCCACTTTGGCAATTTCAAAAGAGTTTCGAAGTTGGTGTTGGATTTCTTTTCGACATCCTTGTAGATCAGTTTCCTCATCTACGGTTTTAAGAAATGTTTCCACTTGATTATTCGTTTTAGATTTCTTATTTCCTTCAAGAATATACTTGAAATCCTCAAATTTAATGGGTTGAGGAAATTTCATATACTTATACTGAAGCATATAATCATCACCTGTTTGCTCGATTACTAATCCGCTGACAAAAGTATGTTTGTTATTCATTTATCCTATCTTCCTTAATGCTGATTGGATTTATAAAGCACCAATTATGGTTCATACGCTCCTCAAGGAGGAAAGTCAAGTTCTGACTCCAATTACATAAAAAAATTACGGAGCTAAATCTTGACCCATCAAGACCAATACTTTTAGGTTGAATGGTCATTTTTGAGAGAAGAGATGATCTATTTCTGAAATGACATCGATCCCCATACCAAATTCTATTTTTCCTGAAAACGAAAAGTAAATTTATATTAAAGAGAGTTATTTATTCTTTCGGCAGTATTCCACAAACTTTTGAGGTTGATAGGCACATCCGTTTCGATTTAATCCCCCTAATTCCTCAATCAAATCGGGATCAATTTCATTTCCGCTTAAATAAAGTTGGTCAAGATTTCTAAGATTTCCTAAACCTTTTAATTCCTCAATTCTATTGTTTCTAAGATCTAGGTATTTTAAATTTACCAAATTTTCCAATCCTTGAATCTTTTTAATCTTATTATTTTGCAATGAAAGAAATCTTAAATCATCTAAATGTTCCAAATCTTCAATTTGTTTAATAATATTATTATCAAAACTTAATAATGTTAAATTTTTTAAATCCAGGATATTCTCAATCTCAGATATATTATTACAGTCTAAACTCAATAATTCAAGATTAATGAGGTGATCTAAATTTTCAATCTTTAAAATTCGATTTCCACTTAAATGTAGGATTTCCAAACTATTTAATTGATCTAAATTCGAAATTTTTTTAATTTTATTAAATGATAGGGATAAATAATTCAAGTTTTTCAAAGTTTCAAGATTTTCAATTTTAAAAATTGAATTATTACTCAAATCCAGTTTTATTAGATTTTTAAGATATTCCAAATTCTCAATTTTAGTGATATGATTATTTTCCAATTTTAGTATACGCAAGCTAGTTTGAGCTTTAAGATTCCTTATTTTATCAATATTATTTTCCGAGAGATTTAATGAGTCCAATCTAGTCAAATTCTCTAATCCTTTAATTTCTTCAATATTATTGCGAGGTAAAGCTAAAATTCTAAGATCATCTAGTTTCTCTAAATTCTCTACTTGATCAAATGATTCAATTTGTTGTTCACGCAGTATCAATCGTCTTGAATCAACTTGAATTGTTTCCCCATTTAGAGTTATAAATTTCATTTTACATCCTAATATATTTATTTTATGTAAATAAATCTTTTTCTTTATTTCATTTTCTATGATATAATATTTCTCAATTGAATAGAAGTAATAGAACTAATCAAATTACTATTTTGTGGAATACTGAAAAATTTGAAATAAGTTAGATATTTATCTCTATATTTCGGATCAAATCCATCTACAGGATAAGCAGTATGTATTCTATCTCTGGGACCATTTATATAATCTCCATTAGTATATGTTCTACCATCATCAACTAATAGCTCTAAATAATGAACTTCT
>JARRLT010000390.1:0-2603 GCA_037386725.1 Promethearchaeota archaeon | reverse complement strand
TTTTGGAAACGTCCAATTAAGACAGTAATAACAGGTGTATTTTCTTTCTTGTTTGTTTCATCAATTATATTTGTTGGACTAATTTACCCTAAATATGGGTGTTCATTCAAATGGCATTACTGTTATAGTGATGACGTGTTTAATTATCCTTCGAAAATAATTCTTGATGGAACGGAATATAGTTTTGGTGCGCAACGCTCTAGTAATTATCAACTTGGTTCAACCACCCACTTTTTAAGCATACTTATAACCCTTAGAAAAAATAATAGCGATAATTTTACCTCTTGGATTAAAGTAACTCGTATATGGTTGAGAAAAGACAATATAATCTTAACAATCTTAACAATCTTAACGGCTGAATGCTCTGATTCCTCTCATCTGATTTCTGGAAATAAGTATAGCAAATTTATTGGTTGCGGTCCGGAATGGGGAAAAGGATCTTTAATTGACGTAGCAATTCTACAGTAATTAATAACACTGCTGTTCACTATCTGGCAGTTTTTAATAGACCAATTATTATCTATTCTTAACTTTTTTATTAACATTCTTATTAAAAAAGTTGGAAGGGTGAAATTCAGTATTTTACCGAAGAATTATACGATCTTGCACAAAAAACATTAAAAGCGTGTGAAGAACACAGTTGCAAGACTTCGGTAAAGGTATTTGTTCGTTTAATTTAATATTCTCCTTTAATTACAAAAAAAGAGCCTCTAATTGTTCCTGCCAGTTTAGACTTCCGCTTAGCAAACTTAAACTTCCCTTCTAATTCTTTTGGTACTTCCATCCCTTCAGAAAGCTTAAAACCAACAGCCCGCTTCTTAGGATTATCAATTGTATACATGACATTGACCTCAAGACCATCTTCATAAAAGATATATGTCCATTTGATGTTTTCCACATGAAAACTCGATGTTTCCAAAGGTTTTGTCGCAAATTCAATACCGCGTTCTTCCTTCAAGATCTTGCTCACATAATCGAGGGTCTTCTGGCTCTTCTCCGCCGATACAACAGTAAATTTATGGTTGTATTTGTTCATAAAGTAACGAGCTTCATTAGCACGTAAACCAGCAAGAGATTCTGCTACAGGTGATGATTCTAAGCCAACCGTAGACACGTTTTTAAAATCGACTACGTATGACATTCCCAACACTCCTTATCTTGTTTCTAAGGTTAAGAATTATATCTAAATTAAGTATATAAAATTTATGTTTATATATTAAAACAAACGACCAACGGCTCTCTTTCACATTTTCTCTTTATCATATCACATTAGACTGGAAAATATAGGATTTTTTTCTTTATAAATCATCAATATCTCTATGACTTATTAATTCACGAGTGATTTAATAATCAACTTTAAATATAATCCTTCAATAAAAATTTATTACTAAAGGATCAAAATATTTGATTTTATTCCATTTAAAAATAATATTTTGAGATATAGATATTATGATAGATCAAGAAAAACTAATAAAGATATTAGAGAGGGAGTTTAGAGAGAAACGTATTTATGGTGATTCAGAAGATTTTAAGTTATTTAAGCAAGAAAAAGACGAAAATAACCAAAATTGTAATATTCTTATAAACGAATATTATTCACATGGAGGTTTTCCTTATCAAAATAATAAAGAAGCGGAGGAAGATCTTTCAAACTATACTGAGTTAAGCATTGAAAGTGTACAAGACGCATTAAAACAGTTTTCATTAATTATTCAAACTTAATGTGATGGCATATCCCGAAGCTGCAAATACCTATGATAGCCTGGGTGAGGCTTATATGGTTAATGGACAAAATGAATTAGCAATTAAAATGCAACGAAATCCAAGTTTGAGGGATCCAAATTCTCATCTAATGAAAGAATTTCGAGAGATATATTCTAAAATGGCGGAAATAGAGAATTTTTTAATTAAGGATCATATTGAGATTAATTTAGGAGAAATTAAGCATGTTTTGCACGTTGATGATGATGAGATCCTCCCTTTTTGGCTATATCAAATCCCTAAGTTAAAGAATAAAGATTTTGGGGCAATAGTAACATCTGGTTTTAGTATGATGCCTTTAAATGTACCGTCGGAATTAAACTTTATATTCTCTTATCTGGAATTTTTGGTTACAATCCCATCAGACTTTCCACTACCTATGAAAAATGAAAAAAAGTATGAATTTTGTTGGTTTATTGAAAAATTAAAGTTCTTTATAAGTTATATACATCGAGATCGCACATATTTTACCCATAGTCATACCTATGGAAATGGGAATCCACCCAAACCTTTTATAAAATCTTCTGGTATATGTGGTTTTTTATTTCAATATCCTGTAGAAGAGATACCCCCTAATTTTTGGGAATTTGGCATCCCACCGATAAAAAATATCCATTTTATTCAGTTAATCCCTATGTATGAGAATGAACTCTATTATGTTCTGGATAATTCCGATGAAAAATTGATGAAATTATTTAAGGATCGAAAAATCCCACGGTATTTAGATATGAAAAGAAAAAATTCACTTAGTGAAAAAGGTTACAACAATTCTAATTATGGAAAATCTTCAACCTTTTGTAAGAAATGTGGAACTGTTATTAAGAATATAGATCCAACCCAAA
>JARRLT010000389.1:2892-3537 GCA_037386725.1 Promethearchaeota archaeon | reverse complement strand
TAAATACAAATAAATCCAAAATATATTTAATATAGAAACATATTTGAAAATTGAGGTGTAAAGGGATGCCAATAAAAAAACCTGATGATTTTGATCATGAAATTGATATAGAAGATAGAAAACCTAAACCTTTTAGATATTTGAAAGATAATGAAGATATTAAAGAAAAGGTTTTTCCAAATCAAGATCTGCTCTATAGAAAGCTTAAAACCGTTACGAAATGCATTGAATGCAATTCCCCACTCTACTTATTGAAATATAAAGATAAAAAGGTATTATACTGTAAAACATGTGATAAGGAAATGTGGGTTAAAAAGAATTCTGATAAATTGTTAGAGAAGCAAAATTCAAGTATTAAAGAAAAAATGGAAGATAATCCAGCTAAAGAACTTAATATTACTAAAAAACAAAATATGAAAAGTAAAGGGAGATAATTTGAAGACCCCCAATCCAACTCTATCAAAAAACAACATCAACTTGCAACCCAGAAAGTCAAAAAGAAGGAAAAGACTGAGTTTAATGAGTGGACTACGAAGGATTTAAAGATCTTAGGTGATTTAGACAAACAAGATCGAAGAAAAATAATAAAACTCCATTTAATAGGATTAACTCCTGATAAAATTTGTAAAGTGTTAAAGCTTGACC
>JARRLT010000389.1:0-2866 GCA_037386725.1 Promethearchaeota archaeon | reverse complement strand
AAAGAGTAAATTTCAATATTTTTTATATTCAAATAATTTAATATAATCTAAATGAAAAATAAAAGTAATACTTATAACTTAAAATGCTAAAATCTTAATTTTCAATTATGAAAAAGAATTTCAATTGGAGTACATAAATAAAGATACAAAAATTCAAGTAAAAAAAGGATAAAAGATTAAGTTTAATACTTTTTATTATAAGATAATACATTACTAAAATAAAAGCCATATTTGGCTAATTAATTTTTCAAGTGATTTTATCTTGAACGAAGAAAAATTATTGAGATTAGAGAAATTAATTAATTCAGATATCAAGACATTAGGAGCAAATATTGAGCAATATTATAATAAATTACTTTATTACCTAAAGAATGAAAATCTCTCTAAATCATCTGTAAAATTAGATATGACTTTATTCAAAGAACTTATGAATAATTATTATGATAAAACATTATCTAAAGAGTTTAAAATAAAGGAAAAAAATAAATATAATAAATTTTTCTTAAGAATTCCAAAAAATAGATTACAACTATTTAAAGAAATTTTTATAAAAGATATAGTATCAATATTGTATTCACCTAATGAAAATATTATCACACAAAGTCCCATTATACCATCTGAATTATATGCTAGATTATTTTATACCTTATTTCATAAAAATTTCTTTGAGAAAGTCAATTTAAAAGAGTTATTGGAAAATTTTTATGATGATTGGAGAAAGATACTTAAGGAAAATCAAATTAAGACTCAAATTTCATTAGATTTTTTAAACTTAAATATTTCGGAAAACTTCACGGATAATTCGATTTATAAAATAATCAGAAAAGATTTATTTGAAATAATGACCTTAGAACCTTTTATTTATACTTCTAAGAGCAATTCATATTTATTATTTGAAGAGTATATACCTATTCGACTAATAAAAAAGGAATCTAAAAGATTTAATGAACAAAGATCTTTACAAAATCTTTCAAATTCAATTTTTAAGAGAATTTACGAAAAAATAATACTTCATTATTAATTGAAATAGCAAAAGAAAAGGGAGGATATACACCAGAATTGTCATTTGGAACCCATTTTTTTCAAGATCTTGTTGAATCAAACATTAAATATTTACCATTATATCATAATTTAATTCGAATAGCAATACAATAACGAACGTTTAAAGATTGGTTATTTGATCTCCATATAATTCTTGAATATCTATTTACTCCCGGTAGGTCAGGAGAATTAAGTTTTAGAATAGCATTAAATGCATTCCATTTCATTTCAAGAGATTTGGAAGAGTTTAAACGGAATTTCAACTTTTTCAAAATTATTTATTCATTAAGAAGTTATGCAATACATGGAGGGAACTGGAGGAATTATCTCAATAAAACTATAAATAAATTAAATAAAATAGGTGTAAAAGCTAATTCTTATCAAGATCTTAAAATTATAACTGAAAATAAATTAGCTAAAATAATATCAAAACTTATTCATCTTGATATTCCCATATCTACTTTCAAAAACCAAATTGAACATAACTCTCTCTATTATATTGAGAATAGTAATTTGTATAACTAAGTTTACTATTCGGAAATTCAAAAAAGGATCTCCTAATTTTTATAAAAGAATCATTTAATTTAGAGGCACACATATTACTAAAATAGACTAAATGTGATTAACTTTTTTAGGACTATCTTAAAGGAATGGGATTAAACCAAATTTAATTTTATTTGACTTAAATATTCCAAACTGAAGTATGGAAGACCATTAGATGATAAAAAATAATCGCTATTTGATATCTATTGATCTCAATAATATTAATCTCTACTATTTTTAAATTCTGGAAAGGATTATTTAAGCATATTACTATAAAAATATGATAACTTTTGAATCTCTTTAAATAATGAATTAGTTTTACATAATTAATCCTTATTAGCTAATTGAATTTCATTCGAAAACGTTAACTTCAACCTATTCCTAAAAAGAAAAAAATTTATCTCATTTTTTATAAGATTTAAGACAAAATCTTCGAGAAAAGTCTTTATCTTTTTAAGTAAACATTGAGGATTAATTATCAATACTTCATTATCTATTTTGATTATTTCATTATTTTCATAAGTGAATTGTCCACCATTTTTAATACGTCCTTCATGTATTAAACCATCACGGAATTCACTATAAAACTTATCCGCGATAGTTCGATTAGAATGAACAGGATCTTTATGTTTAAATTTTTCAATATTATCTTTTAACCATTTTTTAATATTTGTATTTTCTCTTGTCTCAAGGGTAGTTAAAAAATCTATTGTGGTTAAACATAATATCCCTGCAGCAAATCCATCTTTACTTTCATTTAATTTTTTTATGGGATTTATATAAAATCCTTCAACCCTATCTATAAATGCATCAATGATCTTATCCTTATTATCCCAATCTAGATCTAAATAGCTATAATTTGGAGAAAATTTAATAATTTCATCTATCCTAATTCTCTTTGCTCCTCCTAAATTTTATTTTTCATTTTTTATATTAATAACCATTAGGATATATAATCCTTTAAAGTAAATATATCATCAACTCTTCAAAAAAATCCCAATCGATCTTTATCAATTATTTCCCTTTTTATTATATCTTTTTAAACCTTTTTTAGAGTCGTCTAATCCAATGAAATTATCCATAGTGCTTATGTGGCTATAGTAATTTCCGATTCTCTTCAACTCATAGAGATAGATTAGCCCAAAGATAATCTCGGAAAAATAGAAAAGAAGTTAATTACCAAATATCCCAATTGATTTCAATAAATTAACGATTAATGATATCAAATCCTTTATTAATGGAAGTTCGGAGGATTTCAATTACCTTTAGTATATCATTAAAG
>JARRLT010000388.1:0-4710 GCA_037386725.1 Promethearchaeota archaeon | reverse complement strand
TAGAATTTATTTTTTAACTAACAATCTTTTGGAAATAGTAGGCGTTTCCTTGAGCCCATGAATCTAAATGAGCGGAATAACTTCCATCTGAATTAAGTACTAACCTAAGAGTGTATTCTACCCATGCTCCAAATACAGGCATCTTTAAGCAAAATTGATCTGAATGGCCTTCGAATGTATATGTTAAACTCACGCATCTCCCTTGAAAATATGTAGGTGTAAGTGTGACATCTGGTGATCTCCAATCGGGAGATGTTCCTAAATACTCGAGTCCCCACTCATGAACGCCCCCAACTGTATAATAAGTATAAGTCCAATCATCATAAGGATTGTTGTCCCAGTGATCAAAATAATATATCTGATATGCTCCCCACCACTGGGTATAACCTGTGATATCTATATCCACTTTAAAAATAGTGTAATATGTTCCCCAATAATTCCATTTTACCGTTAATCGTGCATGAGCTGTTTCTGTACTAGAAGCTTTTATCAATTCGACCTCAACATTCGATTGATTTGATTGATTTGTGTTTCTTTGAAAGCACAAGGGAGTAATAAACCCACTAGCTAAACCCAAAAGTATGAAACTCATTATTAAAATATGGATTTTTTTCATGATTTTTGCCACCTAAAACGAACCTATATGCTATAAACAAAACATGATTTTAGATTTCGTTAGGTAATTATTAAATCAAAGGAGTATAAAAAGGTTATCACTCCAACACTTTTCTGAAATATAATAATGAATATTCAACGATTATTTATCTGTCATTTAAGGTTTTCAAACTTAAAATAAGTTGATTTAACTTTCACTTAGAAGTTATTTCAAATCAGATGTTTAAGGTTTTTAATAAAGTTAGAATAATGCCTAAAATAAAGTTTCAAGATTTAATTAAAATGAAATAAATATACTTCATCTACCTTCACATTTTTAATATATTATCCTTGAAAAAGAAATTTATACTTAAGATTTCCAATAGAATTCTCAGGTTCATGAATAAAACTTAAATTATCAATTTCAATGTCCCATTGAAAATCTTTAAATGAGAGATATTCCATTACTTTTCCTATATTCTTTTTTGTTAGATCTGAGTATGCTATAGATATATGAGGCATCCATAGGTTTGGATGATAATATGGGACCTCGTTTTCTAAAACAGAACTAAAATTATTGTAAATCAACTCATGTAGTTGTATTAGTTTTTCATTTTTTACAATTGCAATATAAATTATTAGTTCTTTTCCAGAAAATAATCCTAAACCCGCAGTTGTTATTCTAAATGGTGGAGTGACTCTTATGCCTTTTAAACCAAAAGATTCCTCAAGCATCTTCCATACATTCTCGACAACAATATAATAGTTCTCATCTAATAAGGATACGAGACCATGCATAATTTTAGAAATATAGCACAATTTAAATTTTATTCACAAATATTACAATATTTTAAGAAAAAAACTTAGAATTCTGTAATAATGTCATTTTTATCTATCTCTTAGTCCAATTATGATCTAGAAAGTAAACTGTTTGTAACTTGTCAAAATAAATTCACTGAATCATATATAACTCTTATAATCTTGAATTAAATCACTTTTAATATTTATTAATTTTTATGTTATAGATGCTTTTCGTTATCTTTTGAGAAATTATACATCGCATTTAACAAAAATTTCCCTCTTTGGTTAATTATGAATAAGTGATTATCATTTGAGTTGATTTCTTAGGATTTAAATCAAAATTTTAAATTAAAATGGAAAAAAATATTTAATAAAAAGCATTTTAAAAAATTTAATTTTAAATCATAAAAGTAAATGTTTTAAATAATAACTAGTAAACCAACTATTATTCTAATTTTAAACCACATTCGGGTTTCTTGACAATATTATGTCAAATATGTTTCACTATGCTTAATATAGAAGCAAATATTATCAATTATTATTAAAATTATAGATATTAGGAATCTTTTAAAATGGTATCGTATCGTACAGTTAGAATACCCGAAAATCTAGTTATTTCTATTAATGAGATTATTGAAAAACGAAAAGAATTAGGTTATCGAAGCCATTCTGAATTTATTATTGATGCAGTGCGACGAAGGGTTGAAGAATTATTAGAAACAGATTTCAAGAAACTTATTAAAAAAGATTCTTTCAAGAAGTAAATTTTAAATTAAATCCTTTTTTCTGAAAACTCTATTTTGAAACTCTAAATTTTCAATTAATTTAACTTTTATATAAATTAATATAAATACCAGAAATCAGCTAATAATGAGAAATTATAATTAATTCTGATTACTAAATTTTTTTCACTGATATATAAATTCTAATTTATTACAAATTCAAATTTCTATTTTTATATATCAAATATGATTTTTAAATATAACAATTAAATAAATATAATATTAATAACTTAATTTTTTGAAATTTAAATGAGAATGTTTATACCATTTACTTATCAAAAATGGGGATATCAAAATATTGAATAAAAAGTATCGGACCGTTAGAGTTCCTGAAAATTTAGTAGATTCAATACTTAAGATTATAGAAGAAAAAAATGAGTTGGGATATAGAAGCCATTCAGAATTTATCATTGATGCAGTTCGTCGAAGAGTAGAAAAGCTTCTTAAAGATAAAAATGAATCAACATAATCTTTTTATCCTTTGAATTAGGTTAGGAGTAAGCTATTAAAATTAATGTTAAAACACTTATTGAATTAAAAGAAATTTCTCCATATCTTATTTTCAAATTTAATAATTGAATTATATAATAGAACTTATACCCAATTAGTCAGATAATAGCAAGAAAATCTAAATTTTTACTAGAGAGTTTTATTTTCTCGATATACAAAAAGGTTATAAAACTTTATACTATATTTATTCTATAAGAATATATAGAATCTATTGAATTTCTTTTGTAAATAGATTTTTCACCATTTATTAAACCAAAAAATGACTAAACATAAAGCAGTTCGAATACCAAAACCTCTAGTGGATATAATAGATATAATTATTGAGAAATACCCAGAACTCGGTTATAATAGTCATAATGAATTCATTATTGAGTCTATTGAACATAGAGTAGAATTATTATCCGAGTTTTCCGATAAATCAGATTGAATTTAGGCTCTGAAAGTACCAGTAATTAATATTTTTGTTTAATATTTGAGTAGGTCAATACTCAAATCCTCCATAATCACAAAATTTTATGATTGGATAGGAATTTCAATAATCTAAAAAAACCTTGAATCTAATTTTACTAACTGAAACCAGAGAATTCTTGAACATGAATAAAAATTAATAACCAAAATTTCATTTAAATCTTAATACTAAATATGTAACCCTACAATATAACTAAGAAAAACTAAAGCAAAATTAAGAATACAATCCACTCAAACACGTTAGTAAAACCCAAAATCTTCTCCTAAGATCTTCTTCAAATTTATCTAAAATCATATCTAGATTTAAACTATTTGCCAGTTGAAATCCCATATCAAATAGATTTTTTACTGAATTAAAAAATACATTGCTTACCGTTTCATCCATATCTAATTCAGCAAAAACTTTTTTCATCCCATTTGGGGTTAATTCTCGACGGGATTTTTCCTTTAATAAGGTTAATAATTTTGATAAATCGATTTCTGGCCTATTTTCACCATTTGGATTTTCTTGCATTTTTAATTAGCACTTCTCTTCAAAATTCCGAAATATTCATTCACTTTTCATTGAATTAATAATTTTTATAATTCCTTCGGCTAATTCGTATCTTTGATCACGATATTTCTCTCTATTAAGTTTCTTTTCAACTTCTAGAGGATTCCCGACACGAATAGTTAATCCATCCACATTAATAAGATCAAATAGTTTATTTTTTCGAGTTGTTATTGCTACAGGAATTATAGGTGCATCAGCAGCTATTGCGAATTTAATTATAGCTGCCATTGATTTAACTTGGATTTCGTAATCAAATTTTGATTCTGGTGTCATCGCTACTAGATCTCCTTTCTCGTTTAATAGCTCGAAAACTTTTTCAATAGGTTCCATATCATCCTTACTTTCTGTACTACGAAACATACCTAAGAATTTTAATACTGGTCCAGCAACTTGGTGGCGGATAAGTTTGGGATCCAACATAAAATGAATTTGACGTCCCGAAAGTTGGCTTATTACAACCAGATCCCTAATTACATTATCGCTAATAGTAGTAATAATGGCTTTTCCCATTAATGGAATGTTCTCCTTTCCTTCTATCTTTAAATCTGTAAATAACTTTAACGCGCCCCCACTAATTCCAGAAACCAAGCCATAAGTTAAGGTACTTAAATTATCTTTTCCTCCAATAAATGCGAATTGATCTTTTTTTGACTCTTCTGAAGTTTCAACCATTTTAATTTCTTCTCCTATAATTTATAAAACCTTAACTCATGTACTCGTTAAAAGCGATATTAAGATATGTGATTGTATTTGCACAGCAACATTTTTTTAATTTTCTCATTCTTAAATCCATTAGAATTTTTTCATATAGCTCATTAAACCGATTCTTAAGATCTGGGAATAGTTTGACGGCAGGCTCTCCCCGTGAATACGCTTCTGCCAGTCTGCGATCGAATGGTAATTTTAACAGTACAGGAGTATCGGTTTCCGAACAATAATCTTCAATAATATCAGATTCCCTTTGTGATTTGTTGATGACAACACCAAATGGTATTTCGAGGA
>JARRLT010000387.1:0-2680 GCA_037386725.1 Promethearchaeota archaeon | reverse complement strand
CTTTTAATCTACTTTTTGTTAGTAAAAAATTTAAGAATAAACATAATTAGAGCAATAATACCAATTATAGCCATTAAAAAGCCCCACCAATAAGGACGCATCATATTGAGAGCCACTAAATTAAAGATTATTCCCCCAATGATGGGACCTATAATCTGAGCAATACTATCTAAATTATTTCAAGAATTCTAAAATGATTTTATTTACTTCTGTTGTTCTTGACATTGGAGCGGAATGTCCAGCTTTTTCTATCACATGAAATTCACTGTTAGGAATTTCTTCATGCATTTCTTTCATTGTTGACATTGGACAAACTCTATCATGGGATGCTGCTATTAAAAGCGTTTGATTTTCAATTTTATGTAAATCTTTCAATGTATTATGTGTTTCAAGAGCTACTGCTTGGTTATCGATATCATGATGCGTAGGAGGATCAATAATACTTTCCTTGATTAAATCATTCACTGACCAAATCCCAAAAAATTTTTCAGAAGGATTATTTTCCATTTCTTTTCTAAATTTCCGGTAATATCCCATCCTTGCTCCCTGCCAAAAAAGCTTTTCAGGATCCTCATGTAATAAATCTAAATCTTCATGACGAAGTTTTTTGTATAATTCTATACCTTGACCTTTATAATTAGTAAACAATAATATGAGTTTATCTAACTTTTCTGGGTAATTTAAGGCAAAATGCTGGACAATCATCCCTCCAAAAGACCAACCTGCCACATGTGCCTTTTCAATGTTCAGAAAGTCCATTATTGCAGCAATATCATCAGCAAAATTTTTCATTGTATAATTTTCATTAGGTCTATCAGATTTTCCGGCGCCTCTGTTGTCCATTATTATTACCCTATACTTTTTAGAAAGTTCTGGTATTTGAGCAATCCAAGTTTCTTTTTTCGCTCCAAAACCATGAATTAAAAAGATTGGTTTTTTATTGCCTTCCCCAAAAACTTCATAACATATTTTACAACCATTTACTTTTGCGTATTTTTCTCCCATAATCCTCAACTGGATAAAAAGAACATAAATATTTTTTACTACTCTCTAATATTATTTTAATGTTTCATTGTACACATATTTTTGTTCCACAGTAGGAACAATTTCCTTGAGTATCCAATCTTTTTTCGCTAACACTTAAACCAGATCTTGTTATTACTTTTTGTAAGCAGTTTGGGCAAAAAGTTGTATTATATTTCGGGTCAAAAATGTTTCCAATATAGACAAAATTAAGGAATTTAGAAGCAATATCATAAGATTTGTATAATAAATTTAGAGAAGTTGCTTTCGTATATCCCTTTACTTTTGCCTTATATTTTGGAAAAAAACGAGATATATGATAGGGGGTATCAGAACCCAAATTATTTTCAATTCTTTTTGCTATAGTTTCAATTGTTCTCAAATCAGAATTCAATCCCTCTATTAAGAGTGTAGTTATCTCTACATGAATTCCTAAATTCTTAGCTAATTCAGCATTTCTCCATACTTTTTCGTTATCGATCCCACAATGTTTTTTAACAATTTCGTTATTTCCTTTTATATCTATATTAATCGCATCTAATCCTTTTTCTTTTAGATCTTTTAGAACCATTTCAGTCATATAACCATTTGAAACATATGTATTGTATAAGTTTTTCTTTTTAGCTAACTTAAATACTTTAAGAGAATATTCAAATAATAATGTGGGCTCATTAAAAGAGATTGAAGTTCCTTCACATTGTCTTGCTAAAGCTGTATTAATTAAATCTTCAGGGTTTAGAAAATTAAATAGAAATAGCGGGAATATACCCATAAATTATCGTATAGATTGACCCTGAAATATTCAATCTTGTCCCGCAAAATCCAAATTCTCCTTTTTTGACATTACATCTTCTTTCACATGTTAAACACTGAGATATATCATTTTCTTTTTCTTGCTGATACTTTCCCATTTTTATAAAAGGACTTTTTAAATCAAAACTCATTTTTACAAACTATTAAAAAATAATTTAAAGGCAATCTTCTGCATATAAAAAAGAAAATTTTGTAATTAGAATTTTCTAATTATATTTTGGCCATTAATTGAAAAATTCTTTAACAATAATTTTACAGAATTTGAGTATTTTAATACTTAAATCTTCTCTATCATTAGATTGGGTTAGGATCCAATTCTTTCCATATAATTTATCCAAATGTTCTCCCTTAGCATCTATTGAGAAAGCATAAATCTTAAATCTTTTGCGTACTTCATGAATTTCGGTAATAGCATCATTTAAGTGATAATCACGTCCAGCAGGTTGCCCATCAGATATTACAATTATTATTTCTTTCTTGTTCAATTTTGAAGCTTCATGTTCAATTGAAACTCCATCTAAATTGGAGCTTATGGTATTATGACATCCAAAAAGATCAAGTTTCTTATAATTTATATTCTCATTAAATTCTTTTACAAGAATATTTCTTGCATCGCGATCTCCTGTGAATAAAACGATTTTTAATCTTGCTATATCATTTAATGCCTCACATAACATTATCATTGCAATTTTTGCACACTTCAATTTTTTTCCGTTCCCTCCACTCATACTTCCACTAATATCCACCATTAAAAGTATTTTTAACTCTTTTTGGATTATTTTACGTGAAAAACATTTCCGAAATGAAAAATCACTTGTTATAGTTTTAATGAACTTATTGTTTA
>JARRLT010000386.1:0-4086 GCA_037386725.1 Promethearchaeota archaeon | reverse complement strand
ACCCTATGGCTGCTTCAGGAGTAGGTTCTATAAGGATCTTAAATGAATGTGATGGAATTAGTAAAATTTATATTAATGATTTAAATCCTGTCGCTGTGGATTTGATCAAAAAGAATATAGAACTAAATAATTTGGATAATATTAAAACTGAAATTATTATTTCTAAAAAGGATGCTAATTTTTTACTTTCAGAAATTGTTCATAATATTTATATGACATCTTTAGATAATACAGTTCAATATCCAAATGTAATAAATATAGATCCTTTTGGAACACCGAATATCTATTTGGATTCTGCTATGAAGGCAATTTTGAAAAAATAAGGATTATTATGTGTCACGGCGACAGATACTGCAGTATTATTTGGAGTTCGCCCAAAAGCGTGTATACGTAAATATATGGCTAAACCACTTAATTGTGAGTTTACAAAAGAAATAGGAGCAAGAATTCTTCTTTATTTTATTTCAAAAATTGCGAATATCAACAATTTAGGTATAATTCCTATACTTACATTCTATTCCAAACATTTTATTCGTATTTTTGCACTAACTTTTAAAAATAAAAATAAGATTTCAAAATTTTTCAACAATTTTGGATTTGGAGTATACTGCAAGAAATGTGGATATAGAGATGTTATTCCTTATAATCAAATATTTAAAGAAATTAGTTGCAAATTATGTAATAATGATAATCTTGACTACGCAGGGCCGTTATGGATTGCAAATCTTCATGATAAAAATTTTGTTAACTCACTTGTTAACTTGAATAAGGAATGTGAGTTTAATAATCAAAAGAACATCGCTAAGATCTTGGAAATAATTTCTCAAGAAATAAATATGCCAAGGTTTTATTATAACACCCATAAATTATCCAGAAAATTGAAACTAAAAATGATACCAAAATTAACTCAGATCATTAATATGTTAAGAAAGAAAGGATATAAAGCCTCAAGAACTCATTTTGATTTCGAAAGTATAAAAACTGATGCAACGATTAATGAGATTTCAAAAATAATGGAAATTTTATCAAATTAAATAAATGATGATGATATATGACAAATCCTAAGAGACATAAAAAGGAATTATTTTACCAGAAGGCCAAAAAAGAAGGCTATCGTGCCAGATCAGCTTACAAATTATTAGATATTCAAAAAAAGTACAATATATTTAAAAGAGCATTTTATGTCTTGGATATTGGAAGCGCTCCAGGTTCATGGTTACAAGTTGCTAAGGAAATAGCAGCAAAAAACATCGAAAAATATAGTGATAATCATTACCATCGGAATCATTATAAAATTCTTGGTGTTGATTTAAAGCATATTACCCCAATCGAAGGTGTTAGTATCATCAAAAATGATTTAACAAATGAAGATTTTACTGAACAAATTAAAGAATTTTTTACCAATGAAAAAATTGATTTGATTCTTTCAGATGCATCAATAAAGAAATCTGGAAATCAGTATAGTGATCAAATCCTTCAAACAAAATTATGTTATAAAATTTTAAGTCTTGTCAATGAGATGTATATTGTTTGTATTAAGAAAAAATAATGACAGGTTATTCTTCTTGATATAAATTTTCTTCTATTTCTTCAAAATTGACATCGTATTCTTTTCCTTTTATTGAAAATTCAATCCATTCAGTTAACCATGGACAATGGTGTGGATTAAACTGATCTGCATTTTCTTCATCACATCTCCCTGTAAATGGACAAGTGAAGCAAGGTTGTTTACCAAATTGACCCCAAACAAAATCGGGTTTTGATTTATCAATAATTAGTTCCTCAACTTCAATCTCATCTTCAAAATGTTTTATATAATAGATATGTTTACTCCAACTTGCGTTAATTAATTCTCTGCGGACTTTTACTTTTTCTTGTAAAGCTAATACCTCAATTACATCATCTAAGTTATTACGTTCCAAACTAGATTCCTCTACCAAATCATCGAAATATATTTCATTCTTACTTTTTATGATTTCCAAAACATTTATTTCATCTTTATTTAACTTTCTTGTAACTTCTTTTTTTCTCTCTTCAATCCTTTCAGTACGTCTTTCTGCAGCAGACTTTTCATCTTCTTCTCCTTCCATTCGTGCCTTAACTTTGCATTTATGGCGAGATAAATAAGTAAACATTTTCCCACAGTAAGGGCATTCCTCTTTTTTCTTTTTCGTCATAGGATTTTTCTCTAAATTTTTTAATTAAAGATTAATCTAGTAAATGAATCTTTTATATTCTTAAATATTTTAAATGTAATAAGAAACTCAAAAAACTCTATTGCTTTTTAAAATTTATAATTGAAAATTAATTTTTTGATTTTTAAATAAGTATAGATAAAATATTATTCATTAAATAAATTATAAATTAAAGAAGAAAGTTCATTTTTAAAAAAATATGGTATTTAAAAAATCTAAAATAATTGATATTCTTGATATTAAAAAAGATTCGATACTAAATCTCAAAGGATTTAAGAATTTCTCCCAAGAGATTTTAAAAAACGAAAACATCTTAAAAACAAAGTGTAAAAGTTTAAATAACGTGTTAGGGGGAGGATTATATCAAAAAGTTGCTTATCTTATTTACGGTGCAGGAAAAACAGGAAAAACTCAATTAATGCACCAATTATGTGTTGATTATCTAACGAAACAATTTGCAAATAAGACTGCCCCTTGTAAGAAAGTGATCTTCTTTGATACCGAGGGAACATTTAGACCAGAAAGAATAACTGAAATGGTTCAATTATTCAATCTTAACTCTCAAAAAATCTTAAAACAGATTCTTGTTTCAGAGATTCTAAGTAATTCAGCACTTCTTAGTTCTTTGGAAAATTTGGAGCAAAGCATAAATACAAATAATATTGGACTGATTATTATTGATTCACTGAATAATCATTTTCGATCTGAATCAAGTTCCAAAGAAATTTCATTTAATCAATCCAAAACAAAATTTCTTAGTATTCTTGATAGGATAACTGATTATATAAATAAAAAGAGAATATATTTAGCTTGTACTGCCCAAATTACAGAATCTTTTGTTCAAGGGAAAGTAATACAAGAAATACCTTTTGCTAATCAATATTTAAATAGTTACTTTACAGAATATCTATATTTAAGTCATTATAGGGAAAATAAATATTATGCTCATTTGGTAGATTCATCTTTTTTTCGAGAGAAAAGAGTGATGTTTCAATTAACCGAAAAAGGGCTTGAAGATTATAAAATTTAGAATCTGGATACCTTTTTTTATCATTTCATCATTTTAAAGAAATTTTCTAAAGAGATATTCATAAATCTCTGATACCTATTTGATGAATTGACAAAAATTAATTTATTTTTTATGCATCTACTTATCCA
This sequence comes from Promethearchaeota archaeon, assembly GCA_037386725.1. GTDB lineage: Archaea > Asgardarchaeota > Lokiarchaeia > Sigyniarchaeales > SOKP01 > JARRLT01. The sequence goes on along the minus strand of JARRLT010000386.1, from coordinate 733 downwards.
TTCTATAAGTTTATAAGCGGTTTTGAATATATTCCAATAGTTTTTCCAAAATCCATCCCAATTAAGAATAACCTATTATGTTTGGTTAATAGATGTCTTATGAAAAATATAATTCGATCGCCATCTGTGAAACCCCCTGGATTTAGGAGAAGAGTATCTTCTGGATTTGTTTGAGTTGTTCCTATAACATTTTGTTCGGATTTAATAATATCTTCAGATTCTTTAATTTTTTCAATGTTATCTCCATGAGAATGAATTATTTTAAATTCTGAAAATTTAATTTCCTTTTGACTTGCTCCATCCAAATCTGTAAATATAGCATTGATTGGTATTCCCTTCTTTCTTAATAAAACTGAAGCTCCATCAGCAGCTATATTAATAAAATTCAAGAAAAAATCCTTTGTTTTTTCCTCTATTATTAAGTTAATAGTTGTTTCAAGACTTGGTCCACATCCATAAATAAGGATATCTTTTTTTACTGAGAATTGTGCTTTAAACTTCTTTAAGCTTTCTTCAATTTCTTCAGATGAGATTGCATTCTTCAAGATTTCATGTAATACATCTCTAGCATGAATATCTTCTTTATATTTAAAATCAAAATCATTTAAAATTTTATGATACCATGGTTCAAAATCTTTAAAAAATTTCAACTGCTTTATTAATTTCATTGATATTTACCTTAATGCAGAATACTTAAAATAATAAATTTCTTATTTATCCAAGATAGTGTTTC
>JARRLT010000385.1:2455-4903 GCA_037386725.1 Promethearchaeota archaeon | reverse complement strand
GTAAATTTATTCGTTTCAATTATTATAAGTTTATCTTTTGCTACTGTAGGAGAGGAAATCTTAATACCTATTTTAGACGAGTTTGATTTAACTAATAAACCTTTAGGGCAATCTATTATTGGAGTAGGTAGTTTAGATGATATAATTGAAATTATTTCTTTAATTTTTGTCATTATATTGGTAGGGTCAAATTCTCCTCAAGGAGATTTTAATATATGGGTAATAATCATTGCTCTTTCAATTTTATTTTTACTAACTATTGGATTAATGAAGCTCAAAAAGAGACGTAGAAGATTTAAACACACAGGAGTCGAGGCATTATTCGTTTTTGTTATATTTGTTTTATTCTTATTCATTGGTATAGGGATATTTGCTGAAGCCGCTCCACTTGCAGCCCTATTCGCAGGAATTGGCCTAAGAACCTTTTTACCGAAAGAGCGATTAGAAGCTATAGAATCTGAAACCAAAACAGTATGTTATGGTTTTTTTGCTCCGATCTTTTTTCTAATGGTAGGTGTGTCTATGGACTTAAAATATCTTATTACGTTTCCATTACTGATAATTTTAGTCGTTTTAATAAGCATTGGAGCAAAAATTTTAGCCGGTTATTTGAGTGGAAAAAAAGATCTTGGTATAAAAGATTCAGTTTTATTAGGAATTGGACTTTCGGTGAAATTTAGTACTAGTATTGTTATATTTTTAATATTCCTTCAAAATGGTTTGATAAGTCCTGGTTTGTATTCAGTTCTCATTGCTTCTAGCATGGTTTTTGCTTTTCTAATACCTATTTTATTCTCAACGTTATTATCAAAATGGAAAATGCCAACAGATTCGCAAAATAATGGATAAGTAGAGTGAAATCAAAACCTTTTTTATTTCTCTAATATCAAAATGAATTAGTCTTCTAAATCGAATTTTAATAATTTTATAACCAACTGTTACATCTTCTGGATAGATTGAAGAGAGGAATGATTATAAGAAATTTTAAAGATTAATTTATCGCCACATTATCGAAAATTTTGGAGGTTTAAAAAAATCTTATTATAACACAATTTTTAAATCTTTTAGAAAATGATAGATTGAGTATTTCTGGCAAAGAAATTGACTGATTAATAAAAATGGAGCTGGAGGGAATTGAACCCTCGGCCTCTCGCATGCCAAGCGAGTGATCTTCCACTAATCCACAGCCCCTTTTAAAGATTATAGGCTTTTTCTCCCCTTCTGTGAAACTAATCCATTTAAATACATTCCTTTAATCTTTAAAGGTAAGAATGGTAATTTTTTATTTTAAAAATAATTTTGGATTTTATAAATCTTAAACTTATGGTATTCAATAAATATAGAGAAGAATCATCTTAATTTTTTGACTCTCAGAGTCATATTCTTTATCATATTTTTCTTTTGGATATTCATCTAGCATTGGAATGTTGAAAATCGCGAATCCTTAAAGTAAAGAATTTAGATTAATTAAATGTCCAGATATTTATTCTAATTAGTTAATAATCTAGGACTTAATAAAACCATAATTCATAATTCTACTAAATATGTCTCATATATAAATCCAATTTGTTATTGCAAAACTTACAAATATGTAGAAGAATCATTCACTCATAATATATGAATTAAATTTCAGTCATATGCTTTTAAGGACATAATTTTTACAAAAATGAATAAAATAAAAAAAAATGAATATAGATATTGGAAGAATTGATTTAACTTTTATATTCCAAATAATCGTAGTCATAGTATTTGGTTATCTCGGCTATAGCATTTTTACTAGAAGAAAAAATAGAATGAATAAGTATTTCGCTGTGTTCTTTATTCTTTTAACACTTGGAAATATAATCAATATTATATATGTATTGATTTATGGTTTCATAGGATTAGAGAGTGTCGTGGTATACTTACATTTATCAACAAATTTCTTGAATTTTCTTGGACTTCCATTTTTATATATAGTAAATCAAATGATATTAAAATCAAGCATAGTATTTTCGATTGATAGGATCAAGAAATATCTAGTACCATACATTTTGATTTTGATTATAGGAACAATTTTAATTCAAATCTTTGACGGTGTTACATGGGATCCTTTTGGTTATCCTCATTGGAGTCTTACATATTTCCTATTTGCACTCATATTATCGATTGGATTGGCAATGATACCTGCCTTAGTTATATCTTTTAAAGTATATGCTCAATTGAATGAAAAACAGGTCAAAAGGCGCTACTTATTTTTCCTTGTAGGTACAATTGGATTAACATTATTACTTGTGATAATCTATTTCTCTAACTTCTTAAATGTAATGATCTTACGTTCCATATTAAGTATAATTTCTCTCTCAATGATCATTTGGGTTATTTTTATCTATTATGGACTCAGGAGATCAAAGGAATGATCATTTTAATCTATTAAGAGTTTAAAAATTCAAATTAATATTATTTTTT
>JARRLT010000385.1:0-2424 GCA_037386725.1 Promethearchaeota archaeon | reverse complement strand
AAATAAGTGAGGATGAAGAATATGGACTTAGATATGCTTTAGATAAAGATGCTAAAGAAATATCTAACCTTTATATTCAAGAGTATGGATATAGATATATCAATCCAATAGTATATAATCCCCCCAATTTTCAAAAATTTATTTCTAATGAGGAAAATATTTGGGTAATTGGGGAAACCCTAAAGGATAAGGAGTTGTTTTTTACAAGTTTATTAAAACTTCGAGAAAATTTTGCTTTTTCTAGTAAAACAGTTATAGATAAAAAATATAGAGGGGCAAGATTAAGTTCAATATTAATGTTTAAAGGATTTACATTCCTTCTTAAGTCACATATACTAGATGATAAAATTAAAGTTGATTCTGATGTAAGAGCAGTGCAAATTAAAGCCCAAAAATTAACAGAGAGAGCGGGGGGAGTCCCATACGGTTTCATTCCATTTTACAATAATTTTGGGGATAAAAGAAACATAAGCGAGGAAGATGTTTGTCCTTGTCCTATTCAAGAGGAAGAAAGTGCATTTCTCTATTTTGTTCTTTTGCCAAAGCTAATTAGTCATAGACTTAAAAAGATATATCTGCCTGAAAGAAAAGGGATAACATCTTTATATGATTATATAAAAACAACTACAAGAACAATGAGACTGGTAATGAGAAAAGACGAATCACATAAGATTTCCTCAAAAAACAATTCAAATTATATGAAATATAATGATTTTTCAATTACTAAAGATCTATACGGATCGAAGGTGAAATTGAAGGGTTTAATAGATTCTCCAATTATTGATTTTCTCATTGACCATTTCAAAGACTATAGAATGTTGATATGGCATATTCCCACCACTCTAAAGGGAGTTCAATTAATGAATTATGCGATAGATAATGGATTTATCGTATGTGGATACGATGTCGCTGGTTTTAAACCTCGCCATTCCGATGATCTTATTGATTGTGTAATTTTTGTAAAATATTATAATGATATTTCGAAAAAGTGTTTAGGAGAAGTTTATTGTACTGAAAGTAATAAACCTTTATACCAATATGTTTTAAATCAATTGTCTTAACTATTAATTTTAATAATATTTTTCAAAAAAATGATCCTTGATTTATTTTTTCCTCAATTCTGAATTTCTATGGGCTTTAGATTTCACTATAGTAATCAAGAATCTATGGATTCTAAAATAAATATTTTATTTTTATTTAAAGTTCTTCGTGAAAGCAGACCTTCACGCCTGAACATATATATCAGAATAATACGCAGATATTATAGAGATCCATATATTAAAAACAAATTTTTTAAAATTTCTATAATTTAACAAATCTTTTTAAATGAAAAAATAATCAAGAATTGCATTATTGGTTCCAAGGTCCATCCTTCTTATCTTCTGTATTTGATGAATTAGATATATATACTGTCAAATGATTAAAAGAATTTGACACGTATGTCAATTATAAATTATTAAAAACTAAAAGAGGATGAATTTATAATGTTATATATAACATATTGGGAATTGAATCCGGATTTTGACCCATCTGATCTCGCAGAACTCGCTCAAAAATTGTTATCTAAGAAATTATATCCAGTCGAAGGGACAAAAGAAATTGGTTGGTATATCAGTACCTCTGATTATTGGGGTATAAGCATTACCGAAGAAGATACTACAGAGCAATTAATCCAAGGAACATCTATGTGGAGAATTGCAAAACCGGGAGTTTTTTTTATTTTAGATAGATGCATTTGTTTTTATTAAAAATAAAGCCGAAATCACATTAAATTATTAAACATCGGATTTACTAAAAGGAAATTTTTTTATGTGAAAATTTATTTAATTTTAGAAAATTTCAAAATAATAATCTATATATAAAAGGAGATCAAACCATCCGATTCACAAAAATAAATAAAGAAGATTTAGTTCCAATAATTTTTACTTGTATATTGTTATTCTTGTCAATATGCTGCCAAAACATGCTTATACCTAGTTATGCGGCTATTCAAAAAGAATTTCATATTCAGGAAGCGTTTATTGCTATTCCAGATGCTAGTTTTGTATTGGTGAGTGCTTGTTTTGCTTTAATTTGGGGTTATTATACAGATCGAGTAAATAGAACGAAATTGATTATTGCGGGAGCATTTTCATGGACAGTTGGAATGCTTTTAACTGCTTTTTCAGTAAATTACATAATGCTTATTTCTTCGAGAATGTTAAGCGGAGTGGGTTTAGGATGCGTATTACCAGTAGGATATTCCATTATATCCGATGCAATACCTCCTGATGAACGTTCTGGATGGTTTGGTATGTTAGCAGTCCTTAGTTCAATTTCAAACGGAATAGGACAAGGTTTATCCTCATTTCTTGGACCAATTCTTTCTTGGCGATTTCCATGGTGCCGAAGGAAGAAAGAGAAGACAGGGAAATTGCCACACCC
>JARRLT010000384.1:0-3933 GCA_037386725.1 Promethearchaeota archaeon | reverse complement strand
GTCAAAGAAGGTCAGCGGAGAATAATAGTTGCAAAAATGATGAGTTCTTCAAATGATCCATATATAAAAATAGGAGAAAATATACCCATTAGAGAGAAACTTGCTGATGATGAATATAATATCGGAGATATTATTGTATTCAAAAAAGGTGGCAATTTGAAGGTAATGCATCAAATCACGAATAAGTATAAAGGAGCAGACGGGAAGATATATTATGTGACGCAAGGTTTAAATCGTGATACTAATCCATTTTCCGATACTAGAGATGTTTCTGAGGATGATGTTATTGGAATTGCAGACATTTCTGAAGAAGCTTTTACTGCTATGCAAGAAATTATAGAAAGACAAAGTGGTGGAATCATTAAGGTTTATGGTGTCCCTAGCCATTTTGAACAATTTACAAATGCACTTTCGACTATAATTAGAGGTTTTACAAATGATATGAATATTTTAAATACACTAATTGAGATATTGGATTTAGAGAATTTACTTGAACAAATCGAATCAGAGGATCAAAGAAGAATCATCAATAGCTTCTTAGAATTAACATACAGAATCCATAATTTAGATAAAGCAATTTTAGGTTCTCGTGCTGATTTTCTTGTATCTCGAGGAAAAATTATGTCAATATTAAAACCTCAACTTATAGATCTCTGTAATCATTATTTAATTTCTTCCCAACATTTAAGTCCTCAATCACATCAATTAATAGAAATATTTACTAAACTCGCACATGATTTTGATGATTTAAACATCGAGTTGCGAATGAAATATATCTGGAGATATGATATTATTTCTATGATTGCTGAAGGGACAGAATTAAATAATATCCATCAAAAAATTTTGGCTGAATATCTGATAGATCTTAGTAGGGATTTTGAGGCTAGATCAAAAGTTTTACTCCAACAATTAGAAACCATTCCTGATATTTTTACTAAAGTATATAGTGGTGAAAATTATTTCAATGTAGGGAAGGATAAGACCGGGAGAATGTATGAGTTAAAAATTCAAGGTGAATTTAGTAGGAACCAAGCTTTCAGAGAACTTGATAAAAGGATGAAAATGACATTGGATATTCGTAACCCAAATCCATCAAAACTAGCAATTATCGGAAAAGCTAAACACGCCCTCTTTCGATTTAACGGAGAACAAGTTTCTTTACTTAAATATTATCATCAATACGATGGATACTCAGAAGCGGGTTATGTTTTTGTATATAATGGGGCGCAAGATATGGGAGAATTAACAAGCCCAAATGGATTTTATGATCTGGAAAATCCAATAAATGATCAATATAGAGAGATAGATAGGAGATTTCCGAATCTTTTTAGAATGTATGATTCTGAAAGTAAAGCATTGAGAAGTGATGAGGAGCGAAATGATCTAGCTGGAGTTTTAGCATCGCATTATGAATTATGGTCTGAATTTGATATCTGTGATGTGTGTGACGCTCTTATTCAACAATTTATTCAAAATAATGATGATAGAATTCTGTCTTTTATTGCCTATGATGGAATAACAGACGACCCTAATGGGAGATTCCAACAATATAAATAATTTTAATATACAATTTAAATATAGGAAAAGATTATAAAAAGTGTAAACAATGATTGACTACGAAGGTACAAAAATAGAAGAAAAAGATTATAAAACCATAACTTCTGTTACTAAAGATTGGGGTGTTATAGGTCGTTGTGAAGAAAAACCATCGAAGGATGATTATGACACCGGTTATTATGTAAAAAAAGGGAAGATTGTATATTTGGCACTTAGTGGCTATACATTTAATAAATTCCCGACAGGAATCACCGAACTTACCAATTTAAGAGAGTTAAAGCTAGTAGCAAATGAATATAAATCCCTTCCCGATTCCCTTGGGAATCTAAAAAATCTAGAATTGCTGAATCTTGGATTTAATAGATTAACTAAACTTCCAAATACGTTTCGAAACTTCGAAAATTTAAGATATCTTGATATTTCTGATAATCATTTTAAATCTTTCCCAGAAGTAATATTTGAACTAAAAAATCTTGAGATTTTAAATATTGAAGGTAATCCCATACCAAGTATTCCCGACGAGATAAATAGATTGGAGAATTTAAGGGAATTAAATATTTTTGTTACCCATATAATAAAACTGCCAAAATCTATATTATCATTAAAAAAACTGAGAAAGATAAAAGCTTACATGTGGATTGAAGGAAGTGAAAAAGTATACCAAGAGTTAAAAGAAAGAAATGTTGATTTACTCGGATTTGAATCTAAAAATAGTCCTTAAAATCTAACTATGTTTTCGCTTTTAAATAGGTACTCAGCTTTTTAAGGATAATATTTTGAAATTAATTTTACTCGTTTTCGATTCCTTCCCACCTCCCTTGGTGCTCCCTCCTGAAGAAGTGGAGGGTTCAAACTGATTTATTTGCTAGGAAATTCCATAGAAATTAAATATGAGAGGACAAAGGAAAGTCTAGAAAAAATAGGTTTAATGAAAGAATTAGGAAATTCAATGCTTTTAGAACCGGGAAGAAAGGTTGGCTATGTTAAGCATGAGCCGGGCAAGAAATATGAAGTTGGGGATATTATTGTCTATACATTGGAGAGTGGAGTAAATGTATACCATGTAGTAGTAAGCTATGAAGATAAAGGTAATACACGAGTTTATAGGACTCAAGGGATAAACAACGAATATGCTGATCTTGACCGTGTATATGAACATCAGGGATAACGGAGCAAAGAAAAGCAATTATAGAAATAGTGAACCTATATTCTGAACAAACTGGAAGTAATATATTTGATGAGTATATAAAGAAGAATTTAGATGACGAAGATAGTTCCAAACCAATAGTAGATCTTATCTATGAAGTCTTAACACTAAATTACAGGGATGTTAGACGATCTAATGAATTTAAAGGATTGAGTAATGAGGAGGGATTAAATAAATTAAATCTAATCAAATTGGAAGCTTATCAATTATTCAGAGAATATTTTTATTCCACTACATTATTTGATGATACAAAGCAATTATTTGATCATCTTTTTACTCGCACTTTCACGAATGATGTTCTATCATTTGAGGTACATCAACCCCGACTAAATCCAGATGACTTAGGGGTTATGATAGAAACTATCTTATGCATTGATAAATTTATTCATCATAATGAACTAAAGAACTTGATTTCAAAATCAGAACACTACATAAACAACCTTATTGCTAAAATATGGGGAAGTAATTACAAGTATCCACGTTTATTAGAAGAACATCGAAACAGCATAGAATATTTTAAGATTAATGAAGGTTATAGACAAAATGAAATAATTAAATTAAAAGATGACGGGACAATAGATAAAGATGAAAAAATAATATTTAATGTAAAAAATCCAACCATTATAATGAAAGATGGCAAGAACTTCAATTTTGATCCAGGACAACAGGATATTTGGCTTCCATATGGTAATATAAACTATGGATTAGTACATCTTTTGACGGGAAGAGGAAAAACAGGACATTTTATTGACTTTCTAGGATTGGATGCACGATTAAATAATCCCCAAAAAATAGCTAAATTTATTTATGATCGAATTACTAAAGGAACGGGAGTTATAATGAATAATGATGGTATTGTTGTGTATGCGTTTAGATTTAAGGATCAATCAACTGTATATTATTTGGCGGTATATATTTCAGGATCCGAGGGCATAAATATAGGAAGGGCATTTACTTCATTCCCCGTTTTAACTGGTACATCAAATTTTGATGTGTATGATCGCTATTTTGGGGAAAAAGGAAATAATCGTCCAATAGAAACTAATGTGGAGATTGACTTATAAATTAACAAGAAAAAAACAAAATAAGTCTAAAAAAGATATAAAATGTGAAAAAAGATGGCAGAAATTAAGTTAAGAGGGAAAAAATATTCAACCTATAAAGAAGGT
>JARRLT010000383.1:0-5249 GCA_037386725.1 Promethearchaeota archaeon | reverse complement strand
AAAATATTATAGCAAGAATTAATTCTTTAAATAAACTAAATTTAAATTATGCAAAAATATATTAAATATAAATTTATTCATATTTAAATTAAATAAATTCTTAAATAGGATTTAAGATATTAAATTAATATAATACTGATATTCAAAAAAGTGATATAATGTCAAGTTTCAAATTAAAAGTATTATTAACTGGTGCTGCTGCTGTAGGTAAAACCAGTCTAGTTCAACGATTTATCAAAAATCGATTTCAAGCAAACTACAAGTTAACGGTTGGAGTAGACATCTTGACAAAAGATGTGGAATTTAAGCCGGGTGAAATCGCTACATTATCCATTTGGGATATTGGCGGGCAATCTTAGAACATTTGTTTTAAGACCCTATACAAAGGTTCGAATTCATCCGGAGTACTTTCTACAAGGGAGCCGCTGGTGCGTTATTAGTCTTTGATCTAACAAGAGAGCAAACTTATACGGAAACGAGAAAATGGTTAACTGAAATAAGGCAATTTGCTGGAGAAGATATTCCATTTGTTTTAATTGGTAACAAAGCAGATTTAATTGAAGATGTTGGACGAGTTATTGATCGGGAGGAAGCAAAATCTTTTGCTGAAAATGAAGGGAGTATCTATATTGAAACCTCCGCAAAAACAGGAGAAAAAGTTGATAATGCATTTACTGAATTAACTCGTCGAATTATAGAGTCAAGAACTCAAGGATAAGTTGGTTTTTTAATTTCTCTTTCTTAAATTTTAACGTTTTTTAAATTTATAACTAATTCATTTAGAAATGTCTTAAGAGTTTTCTTTATTTATTTGGAATGATTCAGTAGTTTAAATTCCTATCCAAAGCGGTAAAAATTTTAATTTTTGTACTGTTTTCTAAGACTTTTGAACCAGTAATGTTGATAATAGCTACTTCTTCCCATTTTATCTCATAGAAATCAGAGAAAAACTCTTCAGATCTTAAGATATTGATTGATTTATCAGAATCTTCTTCTTTAACGATAAATGAGGTGCTAATTTCTGAAGAACTTTGAGCGACAAAAGATACACTAATTCCATTTTCACCCATAATTTTAAAAATACGAGCCAAAATACCCGGAACATCAACCATACTTCCTGAAACTAAGGTAATTATCATAGCTTTTTCAACGGTTGAAATTCCTTTTATCTGAGTAGTATCGGATTGGGATGAAATTTTAGTAAAATTCTCATTTGTTAAAATACTGTTAAAATTTCTAATTTCTAATGGAATTTTCGCTTCTTCAATAGCCTCTAAGCATTTTGGATGAAGAATTTTTGTCCCGAAATTGGCAATCTGTTTTGCTTCTTCGTAATCGATTTTTCTTATTAAAGCAGGATTTGGGATATACTTTGGGTTAACTGCAAGTAAGCCATCAACATCCTTCCATAAAATAACTGTTATATCCTTATCCTTTCCAACTCTATGGAGAGCTCTTGCTATAATTGTTGAGGTATAATCTGAACCGCCGCGTCCCAAAGTTGTTATATACCCAATTTTATTCCTTCCAAGAAAACCTGTGACACATATAATTGTATTTTTGTTCGGATTCTCTAACAAAGGTAATAATAATGACTTTATCCTATTATTTGTAAGTTCATATAATGGATATGCATTCCCAAATTGATCATTTGTAATGATTATATCTTTTCCTGAGATATATTCTGCATCAAATTTCTTGCTTAAGAGATATTCTTTAAGAATATAGGTAGAAATTCGCTCTCCAAAACTTAATGCATAATCTTTATAATACGGTTCTAAACCAAACTCCTTGATGTCTGTGAATAAATCCTCTAATTCACTTAATCGAGCGTCTAACCATAATTTAGTATTATCATAATGTTCTGTATGGCGCTTAAATATCTTTTCTATCACATCAAGATGCTTTCTTTCAATAAGTGCAATTTTTTTGTCTACTTCTATGGGATCATCTAAATTTTGAGCAGTACTTAATAATAAATCAGTAATTCCATTAAATGCGGAAGCTACATATACCTTTTTTTCCTTACTATATAATTTAGAAATTTTATGTATTCTTTTGAAAGCCTCTTCATCCTTAAGGCAGCTTCCTCCAAATTTCATTACAATTATAGTCATTATTTTTCGCAGATATATAAAAAGTTTGATTCAATGATCAATATAAAAAATGGTTGGCAAAATATTTTTCCTTTTATAATATTGATTAACTATATATAGAGGAAATTGCCATATAATTTATGCAAGTTATAATCGTAATAAATAAGTTTTTATTGAGAATTTAAAGAGGTGCTTAGTATTATCTTATCAGTTGATTTAAATCAATTTACTTACTTTACAAAGCTATCCAAACAAAACAAAGAATCGTATTTTTATTCTTTCTTACAATTGTCTTTACACTCTCACCATGGTTTCCTTCGGGATTAGGATACTTGTTTTGGTTATTAACTAGAAATACTCTTTCCTACCAGATTTATGTTTTGATTGGAACTATTGCAATTCCCATTGCAATTCTTGCTTGGCTTGACATTTATACATCTACCATTATGCCAAAAGCGAGAAAAATTGTATTGGGATCATATTTGATATTTTCGATTATTTTTGAGATCTATATGTTTTATTTCCTTTATATTACTCCTGGAGCTCCAGTTAAACCCTTATTAGGCATGATAAATGATTCAATAAATCCCTTAGATATTGACTATAAAGGATTTCTTCTTGTATATTTAGGAATATCAACAATAACAGCTTGTGTGACGGGGATTCATTTCGCGATTACTTCAATGAGAATCAAAGAGAATAAGAAAATTCTCTGGAAGGGAAGATTTTTGTTTCTTTCATTTTCATTATTTGGATTTGCGGCAATATTCGATGCGATAATCGAAATGACCGCAATTGAATTGATTATAATAAGATCGATTTTGGTTTTTTCAACATTCTTCTTCTATTTGGGATTTATATTGCCAAAATGGATTAGAAAGGTTTTATCAATAAAAAATGAAGAAACTATTTGATTTTTATATTTCTTAGGTTTTTTAATCGTAAAATTAATATTAAATATATGATAATTTGAAATTCACTCTAAAGTGATTTTATGAAATTAGCACTGGTAGATGGTGCTCTTGGGCATTCAGGGTCATTTTTAATTAAACTCCTCCTTGAAAAAGGATGGAAGGTTGTTGCAACCGATTTGAAAGACGAGCATAGGAAGGAATTAATGACCAAAGAAACTATTTTTGGAAATAATAAAGAAAGGTTAGAATGTCGAGATTGGAAAAACGTAACCTACATCCCAGCAGACTTAACAAAAAAAATTATGATGTTATTTTTCATACCGCGTCCCTCTATGACTATAATGCACCTTATGAATTATTACATAAAATTAACTATGAAGGATTACAGAATTTACTTCAAGTTCTTTCAGATTATACTGAAGAGTCTAAAACCCCCTTTCCTCGGTTTATTCATTGGTCTACTTGTGGAGTTTATGGGGAACCAAATTATCCTAAAGATGAAAAGGGTTTTATTTATCCCGTAAATGAAGATACTCCATTTAATCCCCCCAATGATTATTCTAAAACAAAAGTTGAACAAGAGAAGCTTCTCATTAACTTCAGTGAAAAAAACGAAAAGTTCTATTATAATATTTTACGTCCAGCACCAATTTATGGGCCGTATCAGACTTATGGGATGTATCATATCTTTTATTCTTCATATACTACAGGACATATGATTGTTGCGAAGATATTTCCAAAAAGAAAAAAATTATTTATGCCATTCATCCATGTAAAGGATTTAGCTAAAGCTGCACTATTTATAGCAGAATGTGAAGAAGGAACAAGTCAAGTATTCAATATAATTAACGATTCTATATTACAAGAAGATTGGGAAGAATTTTTGTATAATGAACTTGGTATTAGTTTTAGTACGGTTCCAATTCCATGGTTTTTATTTAAAATCATCGCAAATTTTGAGTTGGTAATCGCTAAATTCAAGGCAAAAAGAGCAAAAAAACGCGGATATAGACCCAAATTTGATATACCTATGGTAGAATATTTAACACATCAGTATTATTTTTCTAATAAAAAACTTAAAGATTTGGGATTTGAATTTGAATATAACGATTTCAAAAAAGGTATAAAGGAAACCGTCAGGTGGTATAAGGATAATAAATGGTTTCCATCTTTTGAACCACTAGAATTTTTACAGAATAAAATTTTAAAGAATCAGGAGGAGGCAATATAATTTGGGGTTTGTTCTCACTTTCATCATGATTTCTTTTTTTGGATTCTTTTCGCATCTATTTTATAAGAGATTTGGCCTTAAAAAAGGTCACCTTGCTTGGATCTTTTATTACGGTTTGGTGGTTGTCGGATTTTTCTTAATTCTCGACATTTTGATTTATTATGGAATGTTTGATTCAGTATTTCCTTTTCTGAATAGGATCTTTCCATGGTGTCATATAGATAATGGAAGAGATTTTATGTGGAATTCACTGAAAATTTTTGGAATAGATTGGAACATAAATTATAATGATTCTGGTCTCGATATTATTGCTTGGATTTTATTTTTCTCATTTCCTTTATGGTATTTTGCTTTTAAAGATCTGTCAAGAAAATTATTTGGGGGGAATAGAAACAGGCCTTATGAGAAAGGCTTAATTTATTTATTTTCTTCTAATAAGCCCGAAGATAAAGATGAAGAATAATTCTTAATAATATTTCTTTTTTAGAGTTTATTATTTTCAATAAAAGTAAAAGTCATTATTAATTACCTTTAACAATGATTGATTTACACCTTCATTCTAATAACTCTGATGGTTTGGATACTCCCCAAAAACTAATAGATAAGGCTATAAAAAAGAACTTGAAGGCAATAGCATTAACAGATCATGATAATATTGATGGACTAAGTGAATTTTTGTCATATGCTGAAAATAAAGATATTATTGCTATTCCAGGTATTGAGATATCAATTAAACACGAACCCTCACGTGATATTAAAGATGTTCATACAGTTGGTTTAAATATAGATTATAAATCTACTCTACTTCAAAATACCTTAAAGCAACAAATGGAGGGACGACTTCAACAAAAGAAGAATATTTGTCAAAGATTAAGAGAAGAATTGGGATTTGATATAACTTATAAAGAAGTCAAATCTGTAGCTCAAAGAAATTCAGTTGGTCGACCCCACATCGTAGAAATTATGATAAGAAATAATCCTGAAAAAGTAAAAGGGAAAACTAAAAAT
>JARRLT010000382.1:0-6880 GCA_037386725.1 Promethearchaeota archaeon | reverse complement strand
GTAAAAATAATTAAAACAGTTTCAATATATCATTCAATCTCCTTCCTCCACATCATTTTGATCTCATCATAGACGAATTGGATATTTTCTGCATGTTGATACTCAAGTGCTGCTTGTAAGTAATTCATGTATTGGCGTGTTTTTCTTCTAATTTTTGAAAGCTGGAAAGCTTTACCAGTTTTAACTTTGACTTTTTTTGTATCATTGAATTTAGAACGTGATTCATAGAATGGACGGTATTCTTTTCCAGTTAAGAGGAGATGATATACAATCCTTGCAACCTTTACGCCCGTATTAGCATGAGCAAGCTTTTTATTATTCCAATGTCGATTTAATTGTTTTCGACCAAATTCCTTGAGATCTGAATCTTTCTTTACTTTTGAGCAAACGGATTTACCAGCATGCATGAAAACAAGCTTGCAAAAATGGTTAACTCTTTTATTGAGGTGACTTGCTTTACGAATCGTTCCTGATTGATAGATTGTGGGAGCACATCCTACATATTGTAGAAATTTTTTAACATTAGGGAAGCGGGTGATAACACCTATTTCGGATATAAGTGTTATTGCTGATTGATCTTCTATTCCAGGAATTTGAGTTAATCTTTTAACTTTATCTTTGAAATCAGAATGTTTATTGATAATCATCTCAATTTCCTTCGAAATAGCGTTGATTATAGCATTCTGAGCACTTAGATTCGCTAACTGTAATTCAGTTATGCAAACTGCGGAAGGAGGAAGAGTGATATCAAAAAATCTTGAATATGTATCTTTTCTTCGTAAGATAGCAGTGATACTCCTTGAAGATAATGTTGTATCTTTTTGTTCTATCCTCTTAAATGCTTGCTTTAAACTTCCATTCGCTTGAAACATCAATATTTTACAGAGATCTAAAGCCCACCTTCCATTTAAATCAAATTGTGGAAGAGATAATCCCCACAAGTCTAAATTCTGTTTAATTCTGTTTTTTAATCGTGTACAATCTTTGGTGATAAAAAATATTCTCCTGCTTAACCACCTTATTTCTTTAAGTACCGTTTTTGGAAGAAATGAAGGCTCTGTTAAACCCAATAATCCTAATCTTGCTAAGTCAAATGCATCTTGGGGATCCGCATGAAGCTCACCAGGATATTTTCTAATTATGGAAGGATTTATTACAAAAATTTTAGGAGTTATCCCACGCCATCTGGTTTTTTCTAATCCTTCTTTAACAATAGGAGTATATACCCCTGTACTTTCCATCACTATTGTAGAAAGGAGATATTTCTTCAAAAATCTATACATTTCTCCTAAGCCAATTGGATTGCGTTGAAATTGTTGAATGGCTTGTTTTTCTATGGAATTTGAACGTTTAATGGCCACACATGCAATTACATACTTCTTATGAACATCAATACCCGCACCATACTGATATTTAGTGCGTAAACCATAACTTTTATTAGTTTCTTTTTCCATTTTATATATAACCTCAGAAGATTATGGGACCGATCTTGAACTATCCCCGCCAATTAACTTTTCACCGCCACGATAAAAAGTCATGTCCTATTGAAGGGCTAGTACTAGAATAGTCCCATTTAATTTTCTTTATCCCATTTTGTTGTAGGAGACTACAGAACAGTATTGGGCACCTACTTTAAATGGGTAGTATCCCAAGGGGACTTATCCCAAGTTTCATTTGTAGGATCACCATAAAGGCGTACCTAATTCTCTGTAAGATAGTTCTGCCATATAGGCGGGCTTTACCCAGAACGCCGATGCCGACCAAGTTTATAAAAATGGATCAACGACCCTTAGCACGTGATAAGGGTGTCGTACCAAAAAGGAAAAAATGGTTCTACCAACCGTCTTGAAGATCACTATCCCTCATTTATTTATAAAGAAAAATTAATTGAGGGGAGATATAATCTGCTTTTATAAATAGAAATACATTGAACATATTTAATCCTTAGTGGCACGTATGCCAATGGTAAGAGGAAGGATTCTAAACTAATCGTGTTATGACTTTTAAAGTTTTCAATCGCTTCACAAATTAACTGAATGAGTAAAAAATCACCCCCGATTTGAATAAATCTTAAATAGTTGATGTGCTTCATTTTATATTAGTTTTTAAATTTTAATAAGAAATTAACACTAAACCAAAGATCAAGAATAGGGTTTAAATTATGAAAAGCATAACTAAAAGCATAATATTTTTGCTATGGGTTACATTAGCAATGTTTTTTAACGCCCAAATATTTGTAACACCCTCAGTTGAGGAGTCCGAAGAAATAGATTTACTCGGTTTGGATTATTCATGGGGGGAGAAAACGATCGAATTCGATAGGATTATAAATTGGAATAACGAGACTTATTTAAAAAACTATACCAGAATATCTTATGAGGATTGGATAGATTATGATTCTTATTACGACAATGAGAGTAATTATATTGAGGAGCAAACTTATGTAAAGGGGATTCATACCACCTCTCAATTTTATAATTTCACGATGTTAGGAAATAAAACAACACATTATAAAATGGATGGCTATTATGTTGATATAAACTTAAAAAATATATCGAAAGTCCATTGGTTTGCCTTAAAGAATCTTACAAGTGTTACCGTGCTCAATTTACCCATTTATAAAGGATATGTCCTCTTTACATTAAATGATACATATATTACAACCAAAATTGTTAAAAAATATACAGATAACAGTGAGAATCGAATTCTTTTAGATTCTTGGAGTACCACTTGGAATGAAACTACAATAACTAATGATCAACATGATCGTGATTGGGGGGACTCTAATCAAAATACCACTCAAAAGTGTACTACCCCTTTAATTCTCGTCAATCGGGAATTTATTACCCCTACAAACGATACCATAATGTGGAGTATGCAAATGAAAAAAATATCGAAAGAGAGGGAGAACCCCCCTATTCTATCTCTTTTCCCTCTGATCGAAAAGTTAATGATTTTTTAGATAACATTGTATTCAACCCTCCAAAGAGGAAAGGTTCGTATGGGCTTGAATGGAACGTTACCTATCAAAATTTTCCCTTAAAAGGGATAGTTTATGGAGATTCGGATACCTATAAGGCTACAAGTGGAAATTATGAATATCTATACCTTTCAAACTTTGCATACTCCTTTACCTATACTTGCATGGAAGATCAATCCAAACTTGATTATACTATAGACCTCTCTAGACTCACTGATACTGATATCCCCGGAGGATACTGGCTCCAAAAAGTACTGGATGGATTAAGTCTTTCAGTTCCCCAATATACTTATTTTCTCTCAACCGCTAATATTCAAGAAGCGGACAAGCGAAGAGACAGCGAGGTAAAAAACTTATTTAATTTTGTATCCGATGGGATTACCGTCGCACAGGTAGACATGGAAGACCCGAGTAAGAAATTTTACAATTTAATGTATACCGATTATTATGGAGCACAGCATTGTAAAGTTAGGGAATCTTATGGAGCATCCGTCAGTTCGTTCCTCCTAGAAAATGTCCAACAACTCCAAGATATTACGAGTTTAGGAAATGATTTAGCGGACACCATCTTTTCTATTGAGGATATTGCAGTAAAGCATTCTAAAGGCCTAAATTTTAATCGACTATTTACTGTGGAAACAATTAACTACCCAGAATATTCGGGGGCAAGATTAGTGCATGATCCGGTCTTACGCGCATTCCATACCCCCATCGAACTCCCTGATATGACGACGCCTCCACCACCTAAAGGATCAGATCCAATACCAACACCCAATTTACTTCCCTTCATTATAGGCGTCCCAATCGCCCTTTCAACGGTATTTTTTCTGTTCTTAGGGTATCGTTATCGCCATTCGTTAAGTAAAAAGCATAATTAAGTTTTTTTGTGAATTTACCTTTCCCTCAGAATTTCACAGAAATTCTGGGACAACCTTTAAAAAAGCTCGAACCTTGTGTATGGCAGTAGAGAGGAACTTAAAAATGAATGAAAACTCAAAATATTCCTATAAATACCTACAATTCACGGTTAATGACCGCAAAAAGACAAAATATTAATTTTGATGATAAAAAAAGAGGGTATATAGGATCTGAGAACTGAGGATACCTCAGAACTCAGAACTTAATATACCCATATATATTAGAAAGAAATCAACTTTGTGACTAAAAAGAATAGGCAGAAACTAATTATCTGAGGAAAAATAGAATAAAGCGAAAAAAATATAAATTCTATCTACCATAAAATTTATAGACCTAATATGACTGATATCAGATTTTCCTTTTCACAAGATATATTGGAAAAAATGAAAAAATACCCTGAAATTAATTGGGAAAAGGTAGCTCAAAGTGCTATTGAAAACTATCTTGAAAAACTAGAGGTTGCAGATAAATTAGCAGAAAAAAGTAATTTCACACTGGAAGAGGCAGACAAATTCGGGGATGAAGTAAAGGGAAAAATGTGGCAGAGACATAAATATTACTTGGAAACGTTGAAAAAATGAAGTTAATCATAGATTCCAACATAATCTTCTCGGGACTTATTAAAAAATCGATAACTAGAGAAATCTTATTAAGTCCTAATTTTACATTTTACATTCCAGATTTTTACAATATTGAATTAGAGAAATATAAATCCATAATTCTTGAGAAATTCGTTGGTACTGAAAAGGAATTAGATGAATTAATCAAAATAATCCATGAAAATATTATTGTTGTAGTAGAAGAGGAATATTTTGATGAAATGAAGAGAGCTGAGAAAATTATTGGCAAAATTGTTATTGATATTGTAGCTCCGAAGCCGAAAATATTGAAGGAAAATTAAAAAGTAAGTATGAGAAAATTAAGAATATTATTATAATAGATCCAGTTTGAACCTAACATTATTAAAAAAAGCTTAAAACCTCGTTCTAATCATAGTTTGATCTCTTATTTGATGAGCCTATAATTTTAACTTTAATTAAGTGATGAACTAGGTAAAGCAATTAAAAAAATTAAAAATGTGGAATAAAATGGAGGTTTCATTGAATCTGTAATGAAAATTTAGAAGATCTATTAGTTAGATCTTTCGAATTCTTAGAATTTTTCCATCTGAAACAATGAATTTATTTTTTAAAATGATATTTTGATTTTTTAATTGATTAAGAACTTGGGATATTACAGAGAAAATAACTTCTGATGATTGTGGATCTATTCTAACCAATATTACTCCATAAGGTTTTGCTTCTTTCCTATATGCTAAATAACCAAAATCTTTATCCATTGTGATAATTGGTCTCTTATATTTCTTACTTAAATTTATTATTTTATCATCATCAATTCCTCTATATTCTTCTCTAATAGAGAGGATCTCAAAATCAAGGGCTCTTAAT
This sequence comes from Promethearchaeota archaeon, assembly GCA_037386725.1. GTDB lineage: Archaea > Asgardarchaeota > Lokiarchaeia > Sigyniarchaeales > SOKP01 > JARRLT01. Next base: position 1,534 of record JARRLT010000382.1, on the reverse strand, counting down.
CTAAAATATTTTCTCATCGATAACGATTCTTTCTGGAATATTCATATACTCCAAATGTAAGCACGAAAATAAATAGTTTTCTATTCAATTTAATAAAATTCAACAAAATATGTTATTATACAACTCACAAAGTAAATTTAATTACCATTTTTATAGCTTAAACTTCTAATTTTTTACCTTAATTGAGAAAAGTAGGGAATGGAAGGACAGAGAATACTTTTACTCCAACCCTAACCATCCGCTTATACGACACATGGAATCCTTACAAGACCATTCTTGTGCGGTATGGTGGATATTTTAGTTTTTTTGTTTATCTAATCTTATTCTTCTTTTATTTTTATTTAAGAACATAATTTCATACTCCGCTTTCTTTACTTGTAATTAAAGTCATGAGAATGGTATACCCCCTTATTTTCCCGCCCCTTTGAAAGGAATTCTTTTTCTTAACGCGGAGACCCAGTTGGTTTTTAAATGTATATATTAATTTTGATGATAAAAAAAGTGGATATATATATGATCTGAAAACTAAGGATACCTCAGAACTCAGAACTTAATATACCCATTTATATTATTATTTAAAAAATTGTAAGATAAATGACTATTCTCATCAGATAAGATCTAAAATGCCTCTCCGCTAGATCTGTTGATCTACTGTAATATACATGAAATCAACAGATCTCATCTCTGAGAAGTTACAGGAGTTCTAACAGTCCTCCACAACCAAATTATTCTAAAATTAAATTAAAATATTCGACTGATTTTATTGAGTATAATATAACAAGTTAAGAGATAAAATTGATTTAAATTTTTAATTCAAATTAGAAAAATATTAACTTGACTTATTTTCCCATTCTGGTTTCCATTTGTCTTTTGGAATTTGTTGTCGGCAATACTCCACACATAACTTTGCTTCCCAATCCCCATAAAAAGAATTCCATAATTTCTTTTTCACATTGGTTGGAAGGGGGTTTTCATCTAATCCTATAGTACCTAAATTTGATAAATTTTCTAACCCTTTTAGTTCTGAGATATGGTTTTCAGAAAGATCTAATATTATCAACGTATTTAGTTCATCTAAGTTTTTGATTCCTGAGATCCTATTATTTGTTAACCAGATCTTTTCAATACTATCTAAGTTTTCCAAATTTTTAATTTCTTTAATTTGATTATCATGTAGATACAACTCTTCTAAATTTTTTAGGTTACTTAACCCTTCAATTTCTGTAATCTGGTTTCCGTCTAAATCCAATCTCTTTAGGTTTTTCAAAAAGGGAAATTCACCTATTTCCTTAATTTGATTATTACTAAAAGATAATAATTCTAAGTTTTGTAAATTTCGAAGATTTTCTAAATTTTTAAGAGATATTATTTGATTATTATTTAGAAATAACTGGTTTAAGGATTTTAGGTTCTCTAATCCACTAATTTTTGTTATCTGATTTTTTTCAAGTTGTAATTTTTCCAAATTGGAATTATTATCTAATCCTTTAATTTCCGAAATTTGGTTTGTATTGAGATTAAGTATTTTTAGTTT
>JARRLT010000381.1:0-5611 GCA_037386725.1 Promethearchaeota archaeon | reverse complement strand
AAAAAATTTAAAAATTTCGAAATTAATCCCTTTCATTAATAGAATAAATATTTGATAGGATACTATCCTATTGTCCATCTTTTACTAGCATTTTTTAAAAGATGTCATCCAATTTGTTATTATTTTTTGAAGTAGTGTAAAAAGTACGGATTCTTTTTTCCAAATCGTTTTCGAATTGCATTTTTAAATTCATTATATGATAATCTCTCTTTAACCTTCTCTCATCAACAGCCCGGATCCATTTGTAGATCGATATGACTTTCTGGAATTATACTATAATCAATATTATCCCATAAAGGCATGAATTCTCTATTAGGACCATAAGGGGTTATTCCAATATCCTCATAAAGCTTATTTTCTTTAGGATTCCAAAATAACTGTAAGTAAGATTTAATATATCCATCATATATTGGAAAAATTGAAAGATCTTTATTATTCATCACTCTTTTATCTATCATTGCGAGTGCTTCGTAGAAAGTAGCATCATCTTTAACTTCTACTTCCTTAGAATATTTTTATTAATAAAAAAATATTGTATATTAGTTTATTTATCTTTTTCAGATTCGCTCTTCCAGAAATTAATCTTTCCTAAATATCTACCAAGATATACCATCGAAAGCATTACTGGAACTTCCCAGAATAAACCCATAGTAGTCCCTAATGCCGCAATGGAGCCAACTCCAAACATCGCTACTGCAGTAGCTATCGCTATCTCGAAATGACTCGAAGAACCGATGATCACTGTTATTATAGCTTTTTTATATTTTAATCTAAATAATCTTGTAATTAAAATGTTATACCCTAAGACAATAGCAAACCCTACTAATAATGGGATGGTTATAAGCAGTAATAATGTTGGATTTTTTAATAAAACATCTCCATTCAATGTAAAGAGTACAATTAATGTAGATAATAATGCAACAATCGAAATTTTTCCTACAGCTGGCCGATAGATATCTTCAAACCATTTTTCTCCTTTGGAAGATATTAGAAAGCGTTTACTCGTCAATCCTAAGATTAAAGGTAAGCCAATAAAAAAGATCAGAGATATAATTAATAACCATTGATTAATAGGGATGTTCTGAATCCCGGTCAACAAAGAGACAAGCGGAGTATATAAAAATATAATCGTTATAGTGTTTAAGCTGGTATTTATTACATTTTGTTCCTGATTACCTCGAGCCAACCAACCCCAAACAAGTACCATTGCCGTACACGGTGAACTAGACAATAAAATAATCGCAATAATTAATTGGGGATGTCCTTGTAAAAATATATTTGCCATGAGTAATCCAATAAATGGAGCTATAATCCAATTCGAAACTAAAGTTAGAATAATAGGTTTTGGATTTTTGCCCAGTTTTTTAAGTTCTGAAAATTGTAAATTTAACATAGCTGGATACATCATTAAAAAAAGACAAACGCCAATAGGAATTGAGATGGGGCCTAATTTTAAAAGGTCTATCATTGTACTTAAGAAAGGAAATAACTGATCTTTCGCTCTAAATTCAGTAACCAATTCTTTATTTATTTTTTTATTAAGTTGGGTTTCAGTCATTTTTTCATTATTAATATCAAATTGTTTATTTTGAAGTTTAATGACTCGAGTTATTAATGTATTCATTCAGATTTAAGATTTTCGATTTGAAATACTTTGAAAAACATTTATATTAATATTTGAGTTTCTGATGTGTAGAAATGAAATGAATAAGAATTGACAAATAATATTATTAGAAACCCTAAAAAATTATGTCATTATGCAAAATATTGATGGAGGTAAATATTATAAATATTTAAGACAAATGGGTAAATTTTACGAGATTAGATAGATACATCTATGAACTTAAGGTAATGTTATATAATCTTCAATCAACTCTTTCTTATCACTTAAAAGAAATGGAAAAGTTTAGGTAAAATCAAAGACTATAGATAAATAGATCAAATTTTGGGATTCTCAACTTAAACGCTAAAATATAGTGAAATAAATTGAATTATAAAAAAATTTTAATACCTATAATATCACTCGTTACTTTTGTTGTCTTTACCTTTATTGCTATTTCAATAATGAATAGCAGATTTTCGATTGATTATCAAATAAACTCCTTTATGCCATCAATTCAAACTTCTACATTTACTCCAATTGCTATTGCAATAGGATATATTTTTGATACAATTCCTGTAACAATTGTTGCCTTAATCATAGCTGTTTATTTATGGTTCCGGGTTAATCGTAAAGACGCGGTATTTTTTGCGGCAATCATGATAAAATAAACTGGCGAATAGTTTTTACAATAATCTCTGTGACAATAATGGCGCTCATTGGATTTGATAGATTATATCTTAACGTCCACTGGTTCACAGATGTTATAGGAGGAGAATTGCTAGCAATCGGGTTGCTATCGCTATTTATAATTCTTAAAACACCTGTTCTTTCATTAAAATTACTGGATTTCTTATGGTCGGATCGTCTACCAGGAAAAAAATAAACATCGAAATAATCTTTTTCATTTTTTTATTCATTTATTAATTTTTTTCCTACATTTTTCTTCTTCTTAGAGGAAAAAGTAGATTCTCTAAGCCATTAGTGCAGTATATTTTGAATTAATAATTTGCTGGAGCGATATTATTCTTAATTTTATTCCACTCTATCATTATCAGTGACATGATACCTTGCACGCTTTCTACAACTCGGACATTTGACAGAAAAAGAGTGTGCGCCATAACGAATAACTAAACCAAATTTAGTTAAGCTTGAAAATTGATTATAATCAAAATCAAATTCATTACCGCATCTAGGGCAAGTTAAATGATATATTGCCATATTTAGCAATAAAAATGGGAATATAAATATATTGCTACATCAAATTATTTGACAAAAATGATATCTCTCTTAGTTTATTATGTAGCCTTAAAAATTATAAGCAAAATATGCATGATCATTTATCAAAATGAAAAGAAATAAGATTAAATAAAACGACTAAAGATGTTTGAAAAAAATTACTAAATCTAAAAAGTAAAACCAATTATATCCTTTTGAACCTAAGCAGATTTATTATAAATAACACAACCTATATTGGAAAATACTTCTCAAATATCCAGACTTTTCTTTTTCGCTTTAAATTCAGTAATCAAATCTTTGTCTATTTTTCTATTAAATTAGGTTTTACTCATTTTTCAATAATCATTTAAAAGGTATACTTTGAATTCAAATGACTCGACTCATTAAAATATTGGCTTAGATTTAGGTTTTTCGATTTGAAAAATATTGAAAAACATTTATATTAATATTTGAATTTATGTTGTGTGAGAATGAAATGAATAAGAATAGGGAAACAGAACTGATAGAATCCTTAGAAAGTTGTGTTAATATGCAAAATATTGATGTAGGGAAATATTTCAATAATTTAAAACAATTGGGAAAAATAATTGAAACAAAATCCGATTTTAAAAAGGTTTTGGAATTCTGTACCATATTAGGAAATCAAGAACGATTAAAGATAATTCAAATTTTACGAGATCAAGATAGGTGCGTTTGCGAACTTGAAGCAATACTAGATAAATCTCAACCAACTATTTCTCATCACTTAAGGGAACTAGAAAGATTAAGTCTTATTAGGAGTTTTAAGCAGGGAAAGTTTACACATTATGATTTAGTTGAAAAACAACTCCAAAATTACATATTTTTAATGAATAAAGAATTAGGTAAAAAATAATATTTTTACTACAGAGTATTAATTAATCAATATTTTGAAAGTTTAAATTTGTGGAATACAGGAAAGAAGAAATAATAATATTTAGGAATAACTTTAGTCTTTTTTCTACGTTATTACTAATTTCCAAACAAGTATAATTACTATGATGATAATGATAGCTACAATCCCTATTGCGATCAATAATTCCATTTATCTTTTAACCTCAACTTATTAATTTAATTATAAATAACATTAGCCGATTTATAACTCTTTTTCATAGGTTCATTTTAAACTTATAAAAAATTAACGTTACTATCAAAATAATTATTCTTTTTTTCCAATTACGTTAATTTCTTTATCAGAATTGCTATCAATATTTAAGTAACTTAATTTTTTTATGTAGCCCAAGAGGTGATACCATGGGGAATAAAGTTACATTAGAATGCCCAAAGTGTGGTAAGGAACTTAGGGCAGATACTGAAGAGAAATATTAAATTTTGGATTAATAAAAAATGTAAAACGTCGATTTCAATAAATCCTAATATAAAGCATTTTGTCGGAATTGTAAGAACGTTAAGTTTGCATAAAAATATGATGTAAAAATTTATTTTTGCGTTTCACCATTACTTTAAATGTAGAAACAAACATAAAATCAAGATTAAGAGAATTATGACAAGTTCTAATAATATTTTTGAGTATCTTAATATATTTTCTCCCTCCGAAGTGAAAATCAGTAGTGAGGATATATTTTATCGTGAGGAATATACTGAAATTATAAATTATTTAAAATTATTACTTACTGACTCCAAAGATTTAGATATTTTTGAATATATGACTCCAAGGGGTACACTTCTTTTGAACATAAATTCAGGGTCAGAAGTGTTAGATTATATAAGATTGATATCTTCAAATTACTATCTAAATTTAATAGAGTTAAATTTTTTTAAAATTTCAAAAAATCCCGAAGATATATTGGCTGGTTATTTTATACACTTCTAATACCAAGGCATGAGACTTTTGCCATACGATTAGATCATTATAACTTTTTGATCTTTCTTTCATCAATTATTTTCTACTAAATTAATTGATAATTTCGTGAATTTATGTGCCCAAAATCCCGAATTATATAATTTAATCTCAAATAATATAATTTTAGTATGGATAAATTATAATTATGAAGATATTGCCAAAAATTATGAGGAGATTATAAAGATATTTGATTTATTCATTCGGATTCCTCTTTTAAAAGAAATTGAGAGAGAAACTTTATTACATGATTTTGCAGAACAAAATACTAAAATCTCATTTGATATTCATATAAACATTATTTAAATTCAGATTTAAATATGGTTAGTAATGAAATAACAGCTATTTTAATACAATTAATTAAGTCAGGAGAAGTAATTTCTTCGAATAATTATGAATCTAAAATAAAGAAAAAAAGTAGTAATGCCCAAGAAAAAAATTATGAAAAATCGAGAATTTCTCCAGAAGATAAAGGATTTATATTTAAAAAAGAGAATAAATCCAATTTTAATGATTTAATTCAAGATATCCGAGACTCAAATTATTCTGATTTTATGAAAGAACAATTATATGAACATGCTGCTTCAAAAAATTATTCTGAATTGACAATAATTATTGATAAACTTGATAAGGGAGAAGAACTAGAAACTAATGATCGTAAAATTCTGTCACAATACCCTTTTATTCTAAATGAAATACCTAGTAAAGCACAACTTAATCTAGAAAAAGGTAAAAAGAGAATTGATATAATTAAAAAGTCTTTAGGACAATAAATATAAAATTAAGTTGAATAGAAATTGGGATCTAAAATAAAAGCTATGGAAACGGAAGAGAAAAACAATCCCAATCTCAATATTTTTATAAAAAAAGTAATCTTAGAAAATTTTTTATCA
>JARRLT010000380.1:0-4353 GCA_037386725.1 Promethearchaeota archaeon | reverse complement strand
TAAAAAGATTTTTGCTTTTTTCATAAATTTTCACTTTTGATTAAAGGTAAATTGAATTTGTTATATCTTTTTAAGAAATCTTGATATATAAATCATTAGAAGGATTGTTTAATAACAAATCTTTTTTTCTGAAACTTTAAAGGATTTTAAATCACTTCTCCAAAAAGAAAAGAAAAAGATATCTACCCAATCGAATTTAATTCCGAACTTCTAAAGAAGAGAGTTGAAATTGGGAATTTAGGGTTGAGTAAGATACATTTTATTAAGATCGAAAAAAGTTCCCTTGATGTTCATTTTAGCGTAATCTTTGATCTATTACATTTTGACTTGGATGAATTTTATCGGGATCATCGGGAGGAACTTTCAATAGAATTCTATGAGTTAAAAAGTAAACTACCGAAGTCAAGGCTTTATGACCGGTATTACAGAATTATGCCTTCATTTGCGTATATGACCCTAAGAGTTAAAGGACTTCCAATTTCATCAAATCAAATCATTCATACCTTACACCTAGATCGATATGCTTTTTTTCAGATGATAAAAAATTCTACTTTTATATTCCGAGCTACTCGAAGCGAGATAAAAAAGGACTAATCCGAAAGCATATTCAAAAGATAAAGCGTGAATTCGATCTTCCTCAAGAGTTTACGATGATATCGGATAGAATTTTAGAATACGTTTTGCCTAAAATGATGACTAAAGAACGAATTATTTCGGCGGTAACATGCACTCTTGCTTTGATAATGATGGATTATCCAAACCTAAACTATAGTTTAATTTGCGACGAATTGATGGTAACTCCTTCGGCGGTCATCTATCCTGTGAAAAATAGTCTTTTCCCGAAGCAAAGGGTAAGTGGGGTGTTTAAATCGAAGAAGATTATTCAAGAAGCTCTTAAAGAAATATTAAAATGACAATCGGATATAATTTATTCAACTTATCTTATTTTTAAGGCTTTCAAGTAAGTTTATAATATGATTGATATCTTCTCTTACTTTTGAATATTGTTAATAATTGAATTTCTCGAAGAAACAGGAGATTATATTGTGTTAAGTTGCGGTAAATTATTAGATGAATTGTATCTACTGAAAAAGGAAAAAGCTCTTGAAGAAAAACTTAGTGAATTTATCTGTAAAATCTTGCTAAGTTATATCAAAAGTACAAAATCTGAATAATTCATTTGAATAATTTTATCTCTCTTTTTTTACATTGATTTTGGATGTTTAATTTGTTTTCAGAAAATAATAAATATTCCAGATTTTCTTTTATTAACCAAATAAATAATTTTGAGATTAATCCCTCTGACACATTTTATTCTGCAGCTCCAAATATCCTAAAATCAGATAATTGGTATAAAGGAATTTCTAGAGTATATATTGATGCTAAAGGAAATCTCAAGAAAACTGAGATATCTAAGACAGAGTTTTACAGAAATTGGCTGACTCTGATCAAAAATGATTTATCTCGGGGATCTTCTTCAAAGATTTTTGGAGAACTATTAGAATCTGACCCTGAATTATGCTCTAAGCTTCTTCATTTAAATATTTATGAAAATAACGACGTAGATGATTTCTCATTTATGGAAACTATCCAAGCAGTAGATAAAGCATTAATACACGTTTTTGGATATACTGGTTACGTGTGTCTTCTTTGTGGTATTATGGCGTTAAGGAAAACTTCTACTTCTATTACTATAGAATATATTAATCCTAATAAAATTGAGTTAGGAAATCTTTTGGCTACTTTTAATATTCGGCCTTTAACAAATAAAGTAAATATTTTTGCAGATGTTGTTACTTACTCAATTAATGATATGGAATCGATGTTTACTTTGTTCTTTTTAGGCTTTTATCATCAATGCTATTCTAATCAAAATAACAGAATGAAGATGTTAAAAAACGTTATTGAACCTCCTAAAAATCAAGGATTTATAAAAGATTACTTTAAATTCTATAACCCCAGAAGTCCGGTTCAATATTTTAAGACCGCTGAAATCTTCTTATCCCATGAATACGCCCAATTTACAGATCTTAATAAGATCTCTGAATTACATACCGAGCAAAGGGATTTAATCTTTACTAAATTTGAACATATTTTGGAAGGAACGATTACCGAGATCTTTTTAACGCAATATTTCCCATCTTTAGACTCGCTTAAACAAAGAACCCTCAAAATGGCCTCTTTAGTTCTCATGAAAAACATTTTTAAACCAATTGATTATGAGGATGGATATGACTTTGTGTATAATCTAATGAATCTTTATCAACATTATGAAGATATTTACGCAATTAAATTAAGTTCAGATGATACAAGATTTAGGAATAAGTATTTACAAGCGGGAATTCCTTTAACAATTTCCTATAACGCTTTAGACTCTCTTGTTTCCGAAGCCTATTTTACGTCGTTGTTTTATGCCGAAAGTCCTGGGAACAATGCGTGGTCCTCTCATTATAATTCAAGATACTTCCGTTTAAGTTTTGATGAGTTTTGGGAAGCAAATCGAGTTATTTTGGGCAGGAAATTTAAAAATACGTTTGCGGAATATGAGGATCTTTTCACGTGTCAAAAAGTTATGGGCAGAATTAAAGAGAAGGATACTCCTGATGAAATTAAAATCACCCTTTACGCCGAAAATGGAGAGGGTATCGGTAATCAAAACCAGCTTTCCGAATTGGTTGAATATAAAGAATCATACATTACATTTGATCCCAGAAATAAGGAGGAAAGATACAAAGCGATTTTAAGTCTTATATTTTATCTCTACTACGAGCCTAGAGCGTTTGCGATCGCTCGTATCGGAAGGACATTTATCGCCGGAATGGACATTACCGGATTAAAATCCATCGATTACATTACATCATCTACTTGCTATAAACCGATTACTCCACGGTGGTATTTATGGGAAACACCCGTGGAATTAAATGAGTACCAAAACAGAGTGAGAAGATTTAGCAACAAGAATGACTTTTTTGAATGGATCGATACAAGAGATTGGAGAGGATTTTCCGGAAGAATGCTTTGGTGATACCAGAACCTTGAATAAATATATATTCCAGATTCTCTAAATTCCCAATTGTTAGAGGTAATTCAGTTAATTCTGTATTTCTTAAGGATAATTCTTCTAAAGAAACCATATACTTAATCTCATCGGGAATTGATCGGAATTTATTCTTATTGATAACCTTTCCTTTAGCATATTTAGGGAGTTCTTCTCTATCGTAATTATTTAAATCTAACCTTTTTAAATTTTTCATTTTAATAACAATCAGCGGGAAGGATTCAAATTTATTGTTATCTAAATGTAGAGTTTCTAATTTTTTTAAATTTTCAATTGTATCGGGAAGTGAATTTAAGGAATTATAGCTTAAATAAAGATATTTTAATTTTCCTAATTTTCCAATGGAATTTGGAACTTGTTCAAGATTATTGAGAGAAAAGGATAATTTTTCTACATTTTTCAAATTACCAATTGATGTGGGTAATTCTTCTAGTTTATTAGATGAAAAAGAAAGCGAGGTTGCGATAAGATTTCCTATAGACTTGGGGAGTTTCTTTAGTTGGGAGCCAACTATCGATATCTCCTTACATTTCAGATTGCCGAAGGATTCCGGCAAGCGTTCCAATCCGGAGTTTAGAATTTCTAAAGTTTCGAGAGATTCCAAATTGCCAAACGAATCCGGAAGCGAGGTAAGATTTACACAATTTTCAATTAAAAGCTTTTTCAGCGAGCGTAGATGCCCGAACGATTCTGGAAAGCGACTAATTTGGGAATCTTTAATGTCAAGTTTAGTTAAGGACTTTAATTCCCCGAATGATTCTGAAAGTCCACCTGTTAGGGAGCCCCGTAGATAAAACTTTTTTAGAGACTTCAATTCTCCAATAGAGTGTGGAAGTGTTCTAAGCGATTTACCGATTAATCCTAAATGTTCAAGGTTTTGAAGGTCTCCAAGAGTCTCGGGTATAGTTTCAAGATAAGGAAGATCAACCCACAGACTTTGCAAGTTTGAAAGAGTCCCGATCCATTCGGGAAGTTCTCTAATTCTCTTATTTTCACTACCGTTTATGGATAAATCCTCGAGATTAGCAAATTCTTGAATACAAGCGGGAATTTGGGACTCTTGATGAAATCCATAGAGGAATATCCCGCTAATCTTACCATCCTTTAACTCAAACATGAAATCGTATCCAAAAGGATATAGATAAAACTCCCTTCCTAATTCCTCCTCCAATCGTAATATCGTATCAAGGTCCTTTGGATCTTCAATAAGACTCACCGATTGATCTCGCGTGATGTCATCCAAATACGCCCCATCCATAATAACTTCCTTAACCTCCTTTGTTCCATGGAGAAAG
>JARRLT010000379.1:0-3865 GCA_037386725.1 Promethearchaeota archaeon | reverse complement strand
TTTTTTATTTCTCTCAAGTTTTTAATTTTAATACAAAAAATTCTATTATTCTTATCTTTCAAAATTGATTTTATTAGAAATCTCTATTTCTTAGAGACCTTTTCTAATATAAATTTTGTTCTGATCACAAATTTAGATAATCATGTTATTTTGAAATTTAGTAAATCTCTTCTCTCCTCAGAAATAAATAATAAGTTAGTCATAAATTCATCATTTAGAAATTATATTATTTTCATAATTTTTTAAAAAATCAATAATATAGAATTATGAATCTAGATACAAATTGCTTGGAGATTAATAAAGAAACAGCAGAATTAGTTGGAATAATTTTAGGAGATGGAAGTATAGGTATATATCCAGAAAGGTGGCAACATCAATTAGATATTTCGTTAAATAATATCGATGAACCCAACTACGTGATATATGTAAAACATCTAATGGAATCTATATTTAATGAAAAAGTTAATCTTTCAAATATCTCGGGAAAGGGTGTTAGCTTAAGATATTATAAAAAGGATATCATCGAATCTTTATTAAAGTTAGGATTAGTAGCAGGAAATAAAACAAAGCATCAAGTTTCTGTACCAGTAAATATTTTAAATAATCAGAATTTTGCAAAATTGTGTTTAAAAGGTCTTTTCGATACGGATGGGAGTGTCTCAATTGATTCTGCAACTGATCTTAGATTAATGTTTTCAAGTTGCTCAAAACCCCTTGCTCTAAACTTTTATAATATATGCAATTCTCTTGGTATTGATCCATCTCCTTCTATTATTTATAATTCTAAAAGGAGATCTTGGCGAATAATGATCGCAAAAAAGGATTCAATAAATAAATTTTTAACATTCTTTATTTTTAAAATCTATTTGTGAAAAATATCTACAACAAGTGATAAATGATGATACCATTAATAAAGCGATATCACAGATACTTCGATTAGATAAATTTATGTATTCAAAGAAAAGTGCTAAAAAGTTGAAAATATTATATGAAAAACTTCATTCTTCAAAGAGAATTGTCGAATATTTTATCGATTGTGGGATGATAAACATCCCAAATAGACAAACTATTAATAAACATCTAAAAAGATATTTTAAGAGTAAAAATGAAGATTATAAATCCTGGTTAGAAAAATATCCTATTTGGAGTATTGGTATAGAAAATGATCATATCACTTATTTTCCCCAAGAGTTAAGAAATCTGTTATGCTTCAAAATAATGCAAATTATTATCAATACTAACAGAGATATCTCAAAATTCAATTTGAAAAATCTTTTGATGAAAGAATTCAGAAAATCAGGATTTTTACTAATGACTTGGTTAAATCAATCACCAAATTATCATCTATCTTTCAATTATTTCCTTGATTCTATAATATATTTTATGAAAAAAATACTTTTACTTAGTAAAAAGAGTTTAGTCCCTAACTTTACTGAGTTATCAAAAGATCCAAAGATTCATTTTCATAGGAAAGCTGTTGGGGATATAATTGAATATTTAGAAGATTCCAAGATAATAAATTTTTGATTGGATAAATTAAAATAAAATGATAAAAAAGAAGAAATTAAAATTTTCTTTTTAACATATGATTAGCAATGACCAAACGTTGTATTTCCGAGGTACCTTCATAGATTTTAGCTTAAGCAGTTGAAATAACTGAAAATTCAGCCATCTTTGCATCGCGGAAATATCTTTCAACGGGATATGCTTTCATTAAACCATATCCTCCATGTATTTGAACGGCATCATGAGCTGCCTGCATTGCTGCCTCAGAGGCCACTAATTTAGCCATTGAACTTGTTAATCCGTATTCTAACCCTTGGTCACATTCATAAGCTGCCTTATAAGTCAACATCCTTCCGCTCTCTACGGCCGTTGCCATATTCGCAATTTTCCATTGTGTTCCTTGAAATTTCCCAATTTTTCGTCCAAATTGCTCTCTTTCATTGGCATATTTTATTGATTCTTCAAGACATGCCTGTCCTAATCCAACGCATTGAGCAGCAATACTTATTCTACCATAATCTAAGGTTTGCATTGCCACTCTAAACCCTTGTCCTACTTTTCCTAAAATATTTTCATTAGGAACATGAACATTTTCGAAAACTAACTCAGAAGTATTTGAAGCTCGAACTCCTAATTTATCTTCTTTAACTCCTAACGAATATCCAGGTGTATCAGTATCAACTATAAAAGCAGTTAATTCCTTTTTCCTCCCTTCTTGACCCGATTTGGCTATAACAATAAGAGTATTAGCAATGCCTCCATTTGTGGCAAAAATTTTCGAACCGTTTAATATCCATTCATCACCTTCTTTAACTGCATTTAATTGTACTCCTCCCGCATCTGATCCTGCGTTAGCTTCTGTAAGGCAAAACGCTCCAACTTTTTCACCTTTTGTTAGAGGAGGTAAAAATTTCTCTTTTTGTTCTTCTGTACCAAAGCGATAAATAGGTGTGCAAACAACACTACAATGAACTCCAGTAGTTATAGACCAAGAAGCATCGACTCTACCAATTTCTTCTGTAATAATACAAAAACTAATTGTATCATCCTGAAGTCCCGCTCCTATTTCTTGCTTTTTAGATAATGAAAAATCCATTTTATATTTCACAATAGTTTATTTATTTAAAATTAGTCTTAAAAATTGATGAAAAAATAAAAGACTTGTGATATAAATATTAATTAAAAAATCATTTCAATATAAGAAATATGTGAAATGATTGTAAATAAATCTTCAATTTTCAATTTCTTTGGAATATCTCTATTTTTTATGAATAATGAAACTTTTTATTCACAATTTAAATTACTTCCGTTTCTGTCTATAAATATATAAATAAAACCAGAGTTTATATTTCATAATTTTTAGTGGAATTAACTTATTTTTCAAAATAATAATTAAAGTTCTTCACTTGAAATTTAATCGAGACTTTTAAAATTGTCTAATCTGTATTAATTTAATAATATATTATAAACTTAAATGATTCTAAATGAGATTAATATGCAGTAAATGTGGAAATATTATAGAAACTCTTCCTTTAAGATGTGGATATAGCATTTCGGTTAATCCAGAGACAAATCAGTGGGAATGTGATATGGGAAAGTGTGGTACAGTGTCATTTGATGAGTTTTTATGTGAAAAATGCTGTGATAATTGTTGAAATTAAGTATAAAATTATCAAAAATTATATGAAGTAGTTTGAAGTAAGTCAAATTGAAACATAAAGCATAGATGAATTTTATCAATCAACTTATCTGAAAAGTATGATAATAATTTTTGTGCCTGTAAATGTCCCTTTTCACTAATCGGGGGATCTTGATGCCTTAAATCAGGATTATAAGATTCTATTTGTTCTTTATCAGCATGCCGAATTATATACCATTTCATTTTAAATTATTTTTTCTATTTATTTACAAAAGAGTTATAATTAATAGTTCTCCATATATTATCTATTTTTTATTCACTCTAAACATTATTTTATCTTTTCAAATAAATTTTCATTAAAACCAGACTCTGAACTTACCTTTCCAACTTAACTTCACAAGAAATTCTTATGATTGAATTAGATTTTAGAGACAATTTTATTTATTGTATATCTTTCATTATTTCAAAGGAATTTATATAATACCAAAAATTGTCAATAGAGAGAAAAGCGACTTAAATAATCTGTTTACATCTCTTTTAATTATAGTCATCAGTAATAAAATTGATCACAACCTTTATTACAGAGGTGATGCTTTAAATAGAGAATATTTTACTAACAACGTTAAATTTTTCTATAATTTATCTTATAAATTTTTTACAAAAAGCCTTATATCCTATTAATGAAATAGAAAACAATTTAAATCTCAATTTATAC
Source organism: Promethearchaeota archaeon (assembly GCA_037386725.1). GTDB lineage: Archaea > Asgardarchaeota > Lokiarchaeia > Sigyniarchaeales > SOKP01 > JARRLT01. The sequence goes on along the minus strand of JARRLT010000379.1, from coordinate 5 downwards.
TTAAA
>JARRLT010000378.1:0-2657 GCA_037386725.1 Promethearchaeota archaeon | reverse complement strand
AATCAGTAGTTGCTGCTGCCTCTGACACATTTCGTGCTGGTGCAATTGAACAACTTTCTTATCACATGAATAAAGTCGGAGTAAAGGTGATTAAGCATAAATATCAAGCAGATCCTGCTTCGGTTGCTTATGATACAATTGAACATGCTAAAGCAAAAAATCTAGATGTTGTTTTAATCGATACTGCTGGAAGACAAGTCACAGATAATAACTTAATGGCCGAAATTCAGAAGATTTGCCGTGTTGCTCAACCCAATCTTAAATTATTTATTGGAGATTCTTTGGCAGGGAATGACGCTTTATTTCAAGCAAAAGAATTTAATAAGAGTGTTGGGATTGACGTATCAATTTTAACTAAGTTGGATGCAGATGCTCAAGGTGGAGCAGCATTGTCTGTTGCATTTGAGACCCAAAAGCCCATAATTTTTGTTGGAATCGGACAAGGATACGATGATTTGAAACCATTTGATCCTACATTTTTTATTGCAAATATCTTAGAGAGAGATTGAGTTATAGGATATTTTTACAAAGAGTAAAATTTTTTTAAACATATTACTTTTTAATATATTGTGTCAAATCGTTACCCTAAATATAGCAAGTATTCTACACGTGAAGTGAAGAAAAATAAAAGTCTTTATGATAGAGTAGTTACTTTATATAAAAATATAAAAAGAGTTCTAAAAATCGCTAATAAGCCATCCCGAAAAGATTATTTTGATGTTTTTAAAATTGTAGTTATTGGATTAGCTCTTATAGGTGGAATAAATTATGTAATTCAGTTATTATTCCAAATTATTCCACTTTAACTTTATAGAATTCTTTTCTTAGAATAAAAAAATCATAAGGTTCAAATTTTTTTCTTTAATAAAATGCCTTTTTCATCTAAAACTCAATATCTTTAAATTGATTTATGTGTTATATTGATATTAACATTTAAATATTACCTTCTTACAACATTGATGGAATTTTGAAAGTCTATATTAATCACTTGAAGGATTTGCATTTCATTGGTTCCGCTCGCGACCATTTGGACATTGATATTGATGAACCATCTTCTTTTCATGGAACAAATAAAGGAGCTAGCCCAGTAGAATATTTATTACTTAGTATTGGAAGCTGTTTGGGATCAACATTTGTTTATTGTTTGAAAAGAGCAAAAATTCGATTTAAAGATTTGAACATCATCGTTGATGGTACTCTCAAACATAAAGGTTTTAAAGGAAGCCTTAGAATAATTTCAATCAAAGTGGATATCTCAATTGAAATGATTGAAGGAAATAAACAAGATTTTAAGAAATGTGAGAAAAATTTTCAAAAATACTGCATAATTTCCAATGTTATTGATAAAAATATAAAATTAGATATAAATATTAAAAATTATGAAACGTAAATTTCTAAATATAATATACACTTATTGAATTAGGTATCGTTAAATCTTCAATTTTATTTTTACATGCAATAAATTTAATATTCATCTTTTTAGCGAGATCTAATAAACGTTTGGATAAAATCCCATCTAAAATTAAATATCTTGCGTTTGGATAGCCCTTTAGTCTGTCATAAACTTCATTTACAGGAATAGTAAATAATTGTTTGAGATCTTGATCAAATCCTATTCCCTCACTAGCCTTAAGGTTATTGATTGCTTCAAATATGACTGTTTTATCTTTGATTTTCAATTTTTTTAGAAACTTGAAGTTGCATCAATTCTTTTAAAATTATTGTACCGCCTCTATCTCCATCTAAAAAGGCTGTTACTGTTTCCTTATTTTTCATTAATTCCAACACAGATTTGGGGATTTGTGTTCCTTGGACCGCTATAGTGTTCTTTACCCCTATTCGAAGCAAATTCAAAACATCTGCCCTTCCTTCGACAAGAATTAAATCCGGATCTTCTTCAACATCGGGTCCTGCGGGTAGATTTTCTGAACCCCATGATATTATATCACTTAAGTTAATATCATTATCTATTTTTTCCTCTATTTCAGCAGCATCTAGAGACTTCTCGTCCCATTCTTTTAAAAGCTCCGCAGCCCGTTCTATTATCTTTTTTCTTTTTCTCTCTCTAACATCCCGAATTTCAACTAATATAATTTCTGCTTCACATGGTCCAACTCTATTGACAGTTTCTACTGTAGCAGCTAACAATGCTGTTTCCTTACGTGTCAGAGAACTGGGAATTCGAATGACTCCATTCGAAACTCCTTCTTCGGATTCGTTAGTTACTTCAATTCTTCCAATCCTTCCAGACTTCTGTAAATCTCTTAAATCTAAATCTAATAATAACCCTTCGGTTTGACCAAAAACGGCCCCAACAATATCTGATTTCTCAACAACACCTTTAATCTTAAATTTTGTCTCAATAATGTATTTAGTAGTAAATTCATGTGAATTCTTTTCTGTAATTTTTGACACCTTTTAATTAAAATTAATTTTATTATATCTCTATTTCTCATTTTTATTTCTCCCAAAATAAAACTTTATTGTCTAAATTTATGAGATTTGGTTTATCATAATTTAAATTTAATTTATAAAGTTCGACTTTTATTTATTATATGATTTATTATATTTGAGATACTTGAATAATTAATTTATGAATACTTAATAATTAAACAACAGATTCATTTATCATGAAATTTTCTTTTTCTCTCTCTAAC
>JARRLT010000377.1:0-4625 GCA_037386725.1 Promethearchaeota archaeon | reverse complement strand
ATCCTAAGACAAATACCCTTGTAAGAGAAGGAATCCCAAGTATTATAAATCCAATGGATAAGAACGCAATTGAATTAGGATTATCAATCAAAGAGAAATACCAAGGAGAAGTAATTGGAATTAGTATGGGACCCCCTCAAGCGGAGGAAGCTCTTAGAGAAGCTTTAGCTATGGGTATTGATAAAGCTTATCTTCTTACTGATCGTGCTTTTGCTGGAGCCGATACTCTTGCAACATCCCATACACTTTCTTTAGGGATTAAAAAAATTTTAAGTGAATATAATAATAATGAAAAGTATCTTGTAATATGTGGTACTCAAGCTATTGATGGAGATACTGCACAAGTAGGACCAGAATTAGCAGAAGAGTTGGGAATTCCTCAAATTACCTATGTCCAAGACTTTCAATTAGAAGAAGACAGAATTATCGTTCAAAGAGCATTTAGATCAGAAGAAGTCGTTATCATTTCCACCCCACTCCCCGCTCTAATTTCTATACTGAAGGAAATCAATATTCCACGATATCCGACCCTTCAAAAGATTGTAGAAGCATATGAAAAACCAATTGAATATCTAAATCATGAAGACATTAATGCTAAAAAAGAAAAGTTAGGATTAATTGGCTCTCAGACCGAGGTATGGAAGATCTTTATTCCTAAAAGGAAAGGGGAACACATTATTCTTAAGGGAAATATAAATGAAATAGTCTCAACCTTATATATGAATTTAAAAGAGGATAAAGTATTATAACAAGAGGGTTTCAATTGAGCATAATAATTGACAGTGATCTATGCACTGGATGTGCAAGCTGTGTTGCAAGTTGTCCATATGGAGGTATAGAAGTTGTAAATGACCTGGCACAAGTAACCCAAGAATGCAATTTATGCGGAGCATGTGTTGAAGCATGTCCCGTTGAGGCTATTGTTATCGAAAGGGAAGAATTTAATATACAAAAGATGGATATTTCTCAGTACAAAGATGTGCTAGTGATAGGAGAACACTTCAGAAATGAGATTCATAAAGTTGTATTTCAGTTAATAAGTAAAGGGAGAGATTTAGCAGATAAATTAGGAGTCAAACTTTCTGTACTTCTTTTAGGTTCTAATTTAGATGAAAAAGTTGAAATGTTAGGTAAGTATGGTGCAGATGAAGTAATCTATATTAAATCGCCCGTCTTAGAAGACTATTATTCTGACTTATATGTAAATATAATTACTGATATTATTAAAGAAAGAAAACCAGAAATTGTATTAATAGGAGCTACTCCCACAGGTCGAGATTTTGCTCCAAGAGTAGCTAAACGTCTTTATGCAGGACTAACCGCTGACTGTACAGGATTAGATATAGAACCAGATACGGGAAATTTATTACAAACACGTCCTACATTTGGCGGAAACATTATGGCAACCATAAGAACGCCTAATAGTAGACCTCAAATGAGTACTGTACGTCCAGGCATTTTTGAAGCGACCATTGTCGATGAAAATAAAAAACCAGAGATTTCGCTTTTTGAAAAACAATTTAAAAAACAAGATTCTGTAAATAAGATCCTTAAAATCATTGATAAGAAGAAAGTATCTGTGAATTTAGAAGAAGCGGAAATTATTGTTGCTGGAGGAAGAGGGGTTGGAAGTAAAGAGAATTTTGAGATAATAAGAGAACTCGCTGAAGTTCTTGGAGCGGAAGTTGCTGGTTCAAGAGTTACTATCGAATTAGGATGGATTGATCAAGATCGTCAAGTAGGGCAAACAGGAAAGACTGTGTCTCCAAAATTATATATAGCATGTGGAATCTCTGGTGCTATTCAACATCTCGTTGGTATGCAAAATTCAGAAATAATTGTTGCTATTAATAAAGATCCTAATGCTCCTATTTTTGAAGTCGCCCATTATGGAATTGTTGCCGATCTCCATGAAGTAATTCCTGTTTTGATCGAAAGAGTAAAAAAAGGAAAATCTGAAGAATTTTCACTAAATGATAATCTATCTTATTATAATCATCTATAAGAGAGGATGCATAAAACGCCCAGCTTTCCTTTTTGTTAAAGGGATCATTTCATCTTCATATTTGATGTTCACACTTTGCCCAGTTATGAACTTTCCAATAGAAGATCCTAATTTTTCAATTTCTTCAAAGACATTTTCACTAACTTTGTAGAATAAATGAATCATGATCTTTGCTAAAGGTTGTTCTTGATAATCCCAAATTCCAATTACCCTCCCGTCTAATAATATAACTGTAGTTGCATTACCTGAACGATCATAAATATAATTATAATCTTTAGAAGAGACGTATCGCCTGCGATCTTTATAACTCATTAAGTAAGGATCTAATAGAGGCAATAAATTAATGATCGATTTCTCGTTTTCTTCTAAATTATTCAGAAGTTCAAGTTGAGTATTAGATATCAGATAATCTAATTTAAAATCCCCAATTTTAATGGTCGTAAGTTGATCCTCTAAAATTTTCAAGATTTTAATTATTTTAGTTTTTGGTAAACCTAACCACCATATTATATCATTTTCAGTAACTGGTCCATAAGAATTAATATAATTTTTAATAACAATAACAATTGCATCTTGTTCAGAAAGTTCATCAAAATCTATATTGGGAAAATAATTTTTAAAAAGTGTATATTTACTACGATTATCTTTCCAACTTTTCAGAGGTTTCCCTCTTATTAACAAAAATCTATCACACATTAATGAAATTATTAAAGAAAGTGATTTGTCAGAGCTTAATTTTTTCTTGATTTCAGAGGTGGATAATTCTATGTTATCCAACAATTTTATAATCTTTTTTTCAATTACATCATATTCTTCCTTCTCCCAATCTGTATATTTAAAAAATCCCTCAAACCTATTAATTCGAAGGGATTTAGTAGCTTGAGAAATCGCGACTATATCTTCTTTAGGTACAATAAATAGAGTATTTCGCATACCACGTATTTTTGCAATAGTTTTGTTTACAAATAATTCTTGGTCTAATATTTCCTTCTTAAATTGCTTGGAACTAACAAATAGTGATAAATAAGGGTCCTTTGCTCCCGTCGCATGTAAACCGTATAAATTTTTAATTATATATAGAATATCTCTGGTTTTCAATTTTGGCAAAAGACATTGTTTTTCAAGGATAAATTTGTTTATTTGCTTTATCGTAAATTTATTCATATTATTCACTAATATTAGTAAGCAAAGGATAAATACCGATTCGATTTCTATTTTATAGATTAAATTTTAAATTATTAAACTTTACATTTTAAATTCTCTTTGATCTTAGTAAAAGAGGCTAAGATTTTGAGAGACTATTTTGAATATTTTAAAAAATATAGATAAAGTTCATAGAACTCCATTCATGAACCATGCATCATCGCTACATAAGAACAGAATAAGTTGGGAAACGTATTTGGGTAACCCGATGCCTAGAGGTATTCTTCCCTCATAATATTTTCTCCATTTCCCATCATCTTTAGATAGGAGTTCTCCTAAAATCGGAGTGTCAATCAAGGTCGGCATTATAGCATGGGTTTTAATATTGTATCTAATTAATTCAAGACCAGCTGTTTTAATCATCCCTAACATACCAGCTTTTGCTGCTGAATAGTTCAATTGGCCAATATTTCCTTCTGCAGCTTGACTAGATATAGTAATTATTCTTCGATCAGGATATTCTGCAATTTCTTCTTTAGGATCCATTTTACATATATCAATCCAGCGTTTTACACATGCTTGCATAGATAAGAAAAATCCTTTAAGATGGGTATCTATAACTGCGTCCCATCTTTCTTCTGGTAACTTGTGTATCATTCCATCTTGAAGAATTCCCGCTGAATGAATAAGAAAATCAACGGGACCATATTTATCAAATGCAGTTTGAACTGCCTTATCAACGTCATTCTTATCTCTCACATCTCCTTCAATGAATAATACTTCTCCGCCATCATTTTTAATTTGGCCCTCAACTCGCTTTCCATTTTCAGCATCAAAGTCATAAAAAACAACTTTAGCGCCTTCTTTCGCAAAATCCTTAGCTGTCTTTTCTCCTAAACCAGAGGCACCGCCAGTGATGAATACAATTTTATTATCAAATCTTGTCATATTTAATAACCTCAAATAAAATCTTTTTGTTATTATTTTATTATTATTGCTATTTTATAAAAATTTTTTAAAATTACTATGAATTGATTTTTGAAATTCGTCTTAAAGATATGATTCTAATATTGTCTTTAGAGAGTTATATTAATTTACCTCCTCCAGAAAGGGATTAATTTATAATGAAAAATTTGGGTTATTATGAAGATTAAAATGAATCTTAGAATCGTAAGTTAAAAAATGTATGAATTAAATAATACCCTTAATAAAGAGAAACATCTTTTTCAAATTTAGTAAATATTAAAATTATCTAAACTATATTTTATCAAAAAATTTTTAATTAAGAATTTATCTTATTTTTTAATAAAACTAATATAAAGAAATTTCAATAAAATAGATCATCCTAATTATTAAAAAAGAAAAAAAGTAGTAATGGAATGTTAAGATATGTTTATTAGCTCGAATAAATATTAGTGGAGGAATAATTATAGGCTAAAAACAAACATTCCACTACCGTGAAAATAAAAAATTTTTT
>JARRLT010000376.1:3653-5671 GCA_037386725.1 Promethearchaeota archaeon | reverse complement strand
TTCTCATAAATATTCATTTTAAAATTAAAATGATGATATATTATGAGTTCACTTAATCTGGATGTGATCGGGCAAGATGATCATAAAATTGTTTTTGTCGTAGAGGGAGTATCAATTGAAATGATAAATGCTTTAAGGCGAATTCTTCTAACAGAAATTCCAGTTATGGCTATTGATGAAGTAATTATTCTGAAGAATGATAGCCCTTTATATGATGAGATTATCGCCCACCGATTAGGTTTAATACCTCTCAAGACCGATTTAGAAACGTATAATCTACCCGAAGAATGTGAGTGTTCTGGATACGGTTGTCCATTATGTCAAGTCTCATTAACGTGTGAGATTAGTAATGATTCAAACGCTCCGATGGATATCTATTCAGGTGATCTGAAATCAAATGATCCAAAAATCATCCCCGTAGACCCTAAAATTCCTATTGTTAAGATCGATAAAAATGACAAGGTAATCATAGAAGCATACGCAATATTAGGGACGGCAAAAGATCATGCAAAATGGCAAGCCATTTCAAATGTTGCATATCGGAATTATCCAGTAATTAATTTCAGTGACTCAGATATAGAAGAGAAAGAAGAGAAAGAACTAATTGTAAAAATGTGTCCAGAATCTTTGTACTTTATAGATAATAAAGGCGTTTTGAAACTTAAAGAAGATTACTGGAAGAGATGCACATTGTGCAAATCTTGTGAAAATAACTCTGAAGGAAAGATTAAGGTCTCCGAAAAAGATAATACCTATATATTTACCGTCGAAAGTGATGGAGTTCTCCCATTTAATGTTTTATTTGAAAAAACATTTGAAATTTTTAATGAAAAAATCGACGAATTTATTACTAAATTAGAAACTCTCAAGATAGAATCTTAATCAATCGCAAATTTATTAAAATATAACATATTTATAACAAAGAAAATCACTGTAACGACAATAACAATAATTAGCGTAAAACGTAAGAAATATTTATCTTCAAATTTCTTATAATACCCATATTTTTCTCCTTTAATTACCGCTTTATAACTTCCATTATGAAGGGTGATTGATTGTTTCAATTTCCACGCAATTATCCCTATAAGCAAACCTCCTCCAATAACTCCAGCTAAAAAATAAACAAATGGTGTAGCTCTCAATTCATCAAAAATATTAAAATGCCCCGATCCAATGTGCAATAAATCCAAAATAAAAAATAGTAAAGCTAAACCACAAAGAATAATAAAATCCTGTCCCACTCTACGATTTTTTAGGAAATAAATAAAAAAGACGAATAAGTAAGAACAGAGTAAAATTACAGTAATTAATGAATGTGTAAAAATTGATGCAAGAAAGAAAATGCCCATTAAAATATAATCAATTGTCGAATTTAATGGGAAATACCTTAATTTCTTTTCTTTCTCTTTTTTAATGAGATACTTTAATCTTACCAATAAAATTTGAAATAACGTCAAGCACATTAGGAATGAAATACTTGATGGCCAAAATTGATACATAATAATCGAGAACCCGATCGAAGTGAATTCTAATAAAAATACTCCCAAAATAACTAAATTCTGATTTTTAAAAACTCGTCTGAAAATATTATAAACTATGATCGCAGAAACTGGAAATGTGTAAAATACAAAAAGCTTAGGGATTAGAATTATCTCAATTCCCGAAAAGAAATAGATAACCGATGAATAAATATGTAACCCCATTGCCCCTAAATATGCATTGTAGGGAATAAAATGTAATTGAGTTATAATCTTGATGATCGTAATATGGAACCAAGGATCCGTTCCTGTAAAAATACTTGTTCTTACTACATCTAAAAAACATATAAGAAGGACAAAAATTCCAAGAAATAATGAGTTTATAAAGGTTCGAGTTTTAATCAATTTCATTATGGAGAATTCTTTAAAAAGACCTTTTTCTTCGCTTAATGGTGATTTCTGTGTATTGAATAATGTAATTCCTTTCTTTAGGGTAATTGATATGTATAATATTATTTGTATAGCATAAATGATAATCAC
>JARRLT010000376.1:0-3645 GCA_037386725.1 Promethearchaeota archaeon | reverse complement strand
AAAAAATTGATATAGCCCTAAAAGAATCAGATTTTGAGAGTTCTCTAAAAATTCTCCCAATCCAAAAAGATGACTTAATATTATTAAAAGAACAGCTAAACTAATGCCAATCTCAATAAGAAATGAATATGACTTTAAATATTGATAACCTATGTTTACTTTTCTTTTAAGAAAACTCATATTTTCATTTATAAATTATATTTTAATATTATATTTTTTATTACACCATGCGATATAATCTTTTAGGCCATCTTCTTGGCTATATTCTGGATTGAAATTGATTAGTTCTCTAGCTTTAGAAATATCCGCATAACTATGAACGATATCCCCAGTTCGTGGTGCCGTATATTCCTTTTGCAGACTTTGTTTACCGATAAGTTTAAGCATTAAATCTGCTAAATCATTAAGTGAAATTGGTGATCCTGCTCCGATGTTAAGGATTTCACCGGGAGCATCATGCATTCCCGCTAACAGATTAGCTTTAACAACATCTTTAATATAAGTGAAATCTCGAGAGTTTTTACCGTCTCCAAATATAACCGGATTTTCATTCCGAAGTATATTCCCCAGCCAAATCGCAATCACACCACTATAAGGAGAATCTCTTTGTCGAGGACCGAAAACATTAAAATATCTCAAACAAATGGTTTTAATCCCGTAGACTTCATAAAAAGCTTGCATATATGATTCCCCAGCAAGTTTGGATACCCCATACGGGGAAATAGGAATTCTTCTCATTGTCTCCTTTTTTGGAAGAGTGGGAGTATCCCCATATACTGAAGAACTGGAAGCAAATACTACTTTATCAACATCATTTTTCCTTGCTGCAGCCTTCCGTTGAAAAGATTATCTATACCCGTAACCTTTGCTCCCAATTCTAAGAATTTATCCGTGAGATTACTTCCAATGAATCCCGCGGCACCAGTAACTAAAACATGCTTTTCGTTGAAAAATTGTTCTATGTCTGCCATTTTTATCGTTAAGTATTTTATTTATAGAACTTAAATTAAATGATTTAATTAAATTTGAAATATTTAATTTTTGATTTTGGCTTTGGGTCTCTGCTTTAGTTTTAAAAAACCTTTTATGAAAATTTTAATAATTTAAAATAAGAACTACTAATAAACTTGATTTGAATGTTGAAAAATAAAACTATCCTCATTACAGGCGCAGCTGGATTTATTGGTTCAAATTTAACTGAAAAATTACTTAAAGAAGATAACTATTTGATTTTAGTCGATAATTTTAATGAGTATTATCTCGGAAAACGAGTTCAACTGAATAAAATCCTAAGTAGTTATGAAGAAAGCATAGATTTCACGTTAATTGAAGGAGATTTAGTTGATCAATCAATCTTTAATGGAATTGAAAAATCTGTAGATTATATTTTCCACTTAGCTGCCCAAGCAGGAGTGAGATATTCAATAGAAAATTCTGCGGAAGTGACTCATAATAACATTACTGGTTGTATAAATGTGTACGATTTTGCATTAAAACACGGTACACCTAAAGTAATCTATGCCTCGAGTTCTTCTGTTTATGGAAACCCAATTTATACCCCAGTTGATGAAGCTCATCCTAAAAATCCAATTTCACCATATGCTGTATCTAAACTCGCTTGTGAACTTTATGCGGATTACTATTATAGGGAATTTGGAATGCCTATAACTTCATTGCGATTTTATACCGTTTATGGGCCACGAGGAAGACCCGATATGGCTATAAGGAAATTTTTTGACTTAATGCTTCATGATCAAGAAATTACAATTTATGGGGATGGAGAACAGATTAGAGATTTCACTTATATTTCAGATATTCTTAATGGATTGATTTTAGCTGCCGAAACTGAAGCATCTATAGGGAAGTTTTTTAATTTAGGGTGTTCTAATCCTATTAAAGTAAATACTTTAGTGGATCTTATGTATGAAATCAGTAAGGCAAAAAGGAAAATACACCATATAGAATCTCAAAAGGGAGATGTTAACATCACATCTTCAAATATCGAGAAAGCAAAAACAATTTTAGGATGAAGAAACTAAAATTTTATTATGAAGAATATTTTATAATTAAATAGTTGTTTGATTAGAAAATTTTAATCCTTTTAACTTAAATTTAATCGGGATGATTAGATTGAAAACATTATCCGAAAAACCGAGAGTAAACTCTTTTTTAAGTAGGATGAAATTATCAAAAATAAGAAGAGATAAAAGATATGAAGAGTTATACGAACTTTTGGAAAGTATCGGCGAAAATCATGGTACAATCTTACTTTCCTTAGTTTTACCGGTTTATAACGAGGAAAATACAATTAAGGAACTATTTGAAGATTTACCAAATCATCCCATGATTGAAGTTATCGCCGTAAATGATGGATCTTCTGACAATAGTTTGGAAGAATTGAAACAGGAGTAAAAAGTGCAAAAGGGAAAGTAATCGTTACTATGGATTCAGATGGACAACATAGTAGTGATGATATTCTTCATTTAATTAAACCTATAATAAAAGGAGAAGCAGATTTCACTATCGGTTCACGATATTTGGGAACATATTATTATCGTCTTCCGACAACAACGCGATTAGGGGAAATTTTAATAGAAAAACTCATTCATCTGTTCTTTGGAGTAAGGATTATGAATAATCAAAATGGGTTCAGAGCCTTCAATAGAAAGTTAATTTGTCTTTTTGATAACGTTAAGTATCCTGGTTATGCTTTCTGTACAGAACAGATTTGTAAAGCTAGATTGAATGGATACAAAATTAAAGAATGCCCGATTAAACTATTTGATAGAGAATATGGTGAATCTGGTATTATATTATCAAAACTAGCAGTTCAGCTTTTCTCTTGTGTTTTTATCTATTTTATAAAAAAGTTAAAAAGAAAATTTTTTAAAAGAAAATAAAGTTTGAATTTATAACTTTCCTTTCATCTAATTTTCATTAATTTATAGACAATTCCTATAGTAATTCTAAAGTATTATGAAAATTTAAAATACATAATATTATGAAGAAAATTATTACTTGTATTGGAATTAGACCTGATATTATACGATTATCTCAAATAATTAAGAAATTTGACCAATATTTTGATAATATAGTTGTTGATAGTGGACAACATTATGACTATAACCTAAATAAAATATTTTATGACCAATTAGGTGTAAGAGCTCCTGATTATAATTTGGACATTAAAAGTGGGAGTCATGCTGAACAAGTAGGACGATTAATGATTGCGTTCGAAAAAACACTCCAAAAAGAACAACCGGATTTTGTCGTAGTTTTAGGAGACAACAATAGTAGTTTAGGATTTGCCCTTGCTACTTCTAAATTGAATATCCCTTTAGTACATATTGAAGCGGGTATGCGAAGTAAAAATTGGGAGATGCCGGAAGAAAAGAATCGAATTATTATTGATCATATTGCTGATATGAACATCTGTTATTTGGAAGAACATCAACAAAATTTAATAAGAGAGGGGTTAAATCCCAGAAGAACTTGGGTTGTGGGAAATCCAATTATAGAAGTTGTTCACGCTGTTAAACCAGAATTTAGTCAAAAAGAATCATTTTATCTGGTTACATGCCATCGAGCTGAGAATATAGAAAAACCAGAAAATCTAAAAAGAATTTTAGACTTTTTAGGGAAATT
>JARRLT010000375.1:0-5941 GCA_037386725.1 Promethearchaeota archaeon | reverse complement strand
AGATAATATAATAACTTTTTCAGTCCCTATTTCTTTATCGAAATATTGTTTCTTGATTACATTTACAGCTCTTTTTAAACTTTCTTGGCGACTAGAATATGTAGCAACTGAAATTTTAAAACCATCAATACCTGAATATTTATCATATTTTACTTTAAAATTACCGTATTGTGCTCTCTTCTCTAAAAATCTAGCAATCTCAGTACTATTTCTTAAGTTTTGTGAGAGTGTAATAAGATCTCGATTTTTATCCATCTTAAATTGCTGAGGAGAAAAATCTTTGATAAAAATAGCCTGTGCTCCATCGTAAAAGACATAGAAGTAAGATGAATCTTGGTCTTTTAGAAAGTTTTCAAGTAATTCCCATAAACTACTATTTATATCTTGAGCCTCATCAACGAGAACAGAATCAAACTTAAATGATTGAGGAATATTGTTTAAATTTTCCTTTAAATGTGTCCCAATTGAAGTATATTTAAACTTGTAAAGATCATTCAATAAACTCTTCTTTAATGGATCTTGAAACATTTCATGTATTAATTTTGATAAAAGGGAGTTAATAGAATATACCGATATATCTTTTTTCAAATCTGAATAGGGAATATCAAGTTTTTCTGAAAGGTAATGCTTAATAGAATCTCTCAATTCGGTATTAAAACATAAAAAGAGGGTCTTTAGACCTTTCTTAAAATTAAGTATTGCTCTTTTCATGGCTATATAGGTTTTTCCAGATCCAGCACTACCTCTGAATATACATCGATGTTTATTTATTAAAGCGTTCAATAGAAAATCTTGAACTTTATTTACTTCTTCCAACTCTTTTTCTCTAGAACCCATTTTTAGCTATTTCTATTATGAACCCTTCAGATCTAATATAATCTTTTAATATATTTCCATGGTGATATCCATGAATGATGGATATTTCTTTAAAAGATTATCTCTATTCTTTTGCTTTTTAGCATGATTTACATAAATCCATGATATAAAACATAGCATTCCGAGCCTGTTCAAAGGGGGTCCTATTTAGTCTATGAGTTTCTTGATTTCTTTGATCGGTGGTATAAAAGATCCCATCTTTCACGGAGATCAAGCCACCTTTTACTTCCATTACAACATATCCATACTTGGGATGAAAGATAAGATAGTCTGCCTCTCCAGAAGAATTTGATGCTTTTTTATCCCAATTAACAGAATGCCAAACATGCCATTCATCATTAAGGGAATCAACTATTTCGAAAAATTTTATTTCGGAATAAGGAACGTGTTCTCTTCGAAGTTTAAGGTCGTGAAGAGAAGAAGGATATGAACCCATTTTTAGCTATTTCTATTATGAACCCTTCAGATCTAATATAATCTTTTAATATATTTCCATGGTGATATCCATGAATGATGGATATTTCTTTTATATCATTAGCTTTGCATTCTTCCAAAAAATATAAAATTTCATCAATAGCTTCCCAAAGTCGTAATCCATGAATATCTATTTCCATATTTTATATCTCTATTTTTTCATAATATTTTTCAAATAAAAAAATGTGGTTTTAATATATGATTTTTATATAGAAAATTAAGAATCATATCACTAGTGGAGATATCTTATCTTAAACATTCTCAACCACATATATCGAATTTAATGTACTTTAAATTAACTTAAATTTAAGATCTTTTCAAACAAGCACTAATTCTTAAAAATATATATAGCAAAATTAATTTAATCTAAATATCGATGACATTTGAATTTTTTAATACCAATATCGAATTTCCAGAAAATTTTATTGAACGTATGATCCACTTCAGTAAAAATGGAAATGAATTCAATTCAAAATTATTAGGAAGATCGACATATCACGAATACAGCGAACAAGAGGTTTGGAACGAGGATTTTTTAGACGATATACATATAATCGGAGAGGAAATTCTTGATTTTATAAGTTGTTGTGAGAATTTGGAGAAAAAATCATATTATCATAAAAAAATTCTTTCTTTAGATATAGAGACAACTACTTGGATACCTAAAGCAAAAGAAGGATTTGTGAACATTCTGGGAATTTCCGTGCTTGATTTAAAAGAATGTAATCCTTTGGAACCCGAACTCATCCTTCATCAATCTTTTAATATGTTGAGAGATAAAGATCAAGCGTGTCATTTAATACATTTAGCTCAAGATCATCTCGAAAATGCAGATGTCATATTGGTATTTAATGAAAGGTTTGATATTAATATATTAAATACAATTATTGATAATTTCTGTATCGATTATCAATTTCCGGAAACAATTATAGATTTAAATAAATATTATAGAAGTTTAGCTAAATTAGAACAATATCTCGCAAGGCAAGTTAATTTTAAACGTATTAATTCCGAAAAAGGCCAAAAAATGAAGATATCCTTATTCAGAAATTACCTCAAAAATCATTTTTTTAATACTTGGTTTTCTGCGATGTTGTTTATTGTAATACCATCCAACAATATGAGCTTCTTGATTTTTTTCGGGAATCTCTGGAATTACAATAATCATAACCCCATGGCTCATATATTTTAATATTTTTTTATCCATTTTATGGAGTTTTCTTTTATTTGATGGATGGGAATGCCATTGCCATACAATATCAACATCCTGATCAGATTTAAATTTCCGCATATTATAGAGCTTTGATTTCTTGTAACGCATCCATGAACGCGGTTTTTTATGTTTTTTTGCTCTTTTAATATTTATATCGGGATTGATAGTAAATTTTTTACATATACCAAAGTTTTCTTTTCTATCAGCAAAAAGCCAGCCATGTACGATGTATGGATATTCTTCCGCAGCTTTTTGGGTAATGCTTTCGAATAAGGATTTCGGGATCAAATATCGAAAATTATCTGCACTATTAGAAGAAATTGTAATTACCCATTTAATATAAATGAATTAACACATAATTATTTTACCCTATTTTTTATGCGGATAAAATGATACAATCCAAAATTTTAATACTCAAAACTAGAAGTAAAACATATTTATCACTTCTTATTTCATTAGAGATGTAAATATTACTAAATTGTATAATTAGAGTGAAGTGTACTTAGGTTTACTTCAATAATAATTTGTATAATTCCGCATTATTTTAATTAAAAAATTTGATTATACATGTCTGAAGAAAATTTCGAAAAAAAGGCCTTTACTTTTATCGAGGGGCAAAATCTTGATCTAATTCCCGAAACTTCTGAATGGGCACATCTTTATGCTAAGTGGTTAAATGATCCAGAAGTTCGAAAATTTGCCCGAGGTGTTTTACCTCTAAGAGTTCAATATATTAAAAAGCGATTTGAGCCGAATGAACAACAAGGCACCCCAAATTTTGTCGTAATGAATATTTGGCATAAAAGAGATAAAAAACCTATTGGTATAATAGGTCTTGGAGAAATTAATTGGTTTAATAGATGGGCAAATGCTTTCATAGAAATCGGTGAAAAAGACTATTGGGGAAAGGGAATAGCTTCTGAGGCAACGGAACTGTTGCTGCAATATGCTTTTGAAGAATTAAATTTAAATAAAGTAGCAGGAAAAGTTATTATAGATAATGTTGGTTCATGGAAAGTGGCAGAAAAGGTTGGCTTTCGGTTTGAGGGCATTTTAGAGAAGGAATCTTACATGGACGGGGAATACCTAGATGTTAAAAGATATGTCTTTTTGAAAGATGATTGGTTTTCTCGTAAAGCAAAATAATCATTCTCATTTACTCTTTTGATTTTCTTTTTTTATTATATTTTTTAATGATTTAAATCCTAAATTAACAAGATATTAGGTATAAAATCAAACTTACTTAAAAGTCATTAAAAAAATTTTTAAAAATTAGGATTAATTTTAAAATTTATGAGTGAACAAGAGTATGAGTTCCAAGCAGAAATCAGAAAATTACTCAACATTTTGAGTAAATCATGTTAACTAATCGCGACGTTGAGGATCCTGATGAGAAACTCCGAATAGAAATTTATTTTAACCCAGATGAGAACACCTTGACTCTAAGAGATTATGGTGTTGGAATGGCTAAAAATGATTTGATTAATGACTTAGGAACTATTGCAGGAAGTGGGACGGAAAAATTTATTAAAAAACTCGAAGAAATGAAAGATGAGAATGGCCAAAAAGTAGATCTTGATATTATAGGTCAATTTGGAATAGGTTTTTATTCCGTATTTATGGTAGCAAACAAGGTAAAGGTTCGAACGAAATCGTATTTAAAGGAGGAAGAAGCATATGAATGGGTTTCTGATGGTACAGGAAAGTTTAAAATTACACCGATAGAAAAAAGAAAACGGGGTACTGATGTTACTCTATATTTAAACGATGAAGAAAGTGAGTATTTAAATGAGTTTAGAATTGAAAATATCATAAAAAAATACTCGAATTTTGTTCCTTTTCCAATTTATGTTTTTGAACTGGAAGAAGGAGAGAATCCCGAAACTGGAAAAATAAAAAAAGAAGAAAAGGAAAAAGAAGAAGAAACTGAAGGTGAAGCTAAAGAAGAATCTGAAGGAGAAACCGAAGAAGAAGTTAAGGAAGAACTAAAACCAGTAAATAAAACCATTCCCTTATGGAAGAAGAATAAAGATGAGATAGATGAGCAAGAGTACAAGGACTTTTATCATTATATTTCAAATCGTTATGATGATTATCTTCATGTTATAAACTATAAAATTGACGGTAGAGTCAGATTCCGTTCAATTCTTTATATCCCAGAAACTCCCTCTCAAGATATGCTGCAACCCGAGGTTGATTATGGATTATCTCTTTATTCAAAAAGCGTATTGATAATGAAATATGCTAAAGATCTCATTCCTAAATGGATGCGATTTTTAAAAGGCGTATTAGAATCAGAGGATATCCCTTTGAATATTTCTCGTGAAACCATTCAAACAAATAGGGAGATTATGAAAATGAGTAACCTTATCTTAAAAAAGGTTATTAGAGAGCTTATAGAGATGAGCAAAGATGACTCAGAAAAATATCTTAAATTTTGGAATAACTTTGGGTCGTTCATTAAAGAAGGCATTATCACAGATGTAGCTCGGAAAGAAAAGTTAAAGAAATTGCTGCGATTTAAGACCTCGAAAACTAAAGATGATGAATTAATCTCTTTGGATAAATATATTGAAAATATGAAAGAGGATCAAGAAAAGATATATTATCTAGTTGGTGAAGACTTAGATGTAATGAAAAGCTCTCCTCACTTAGGATACTACAATAAAAATGATTTAGAAGTAATCTTATTTAATGAGACGATTGATAATTTTCTTATGATGAATTTGGAACATTATGAGATAGAAACTGGAGAAAATGAAGAAGGAGAAAAACAGTATAAGTATCTTAATTTCTCTCCTATCGATGTTACTGAAGAAGAAAAGAAAAAGAAAGAAGACGAAAAGAAAGAAGGAGAGGAAGAAAAAGAGGAAAAGGAAGAGATTCCCGAAGAAGTTAAAAAATTTCTTGAATTTGTCGAATCAACCTTAGAAGATAAAATAATCAAAGCTAAAACTTCCGATCGCCTTTATGAAAATCCTTGCCGTTTAGCAAATCCTGCGGGAGGCCCATCATCTAGTCAACAAAGGGCTATGCGATATTGGACTGAATCATTAACTGGAGAAAAATTCAGTATACCAAAAAAGATATTTGAATTTAATCCCGAACATCCTATAATTAAATCTTTGATAGAAAAGTACAAACAAGACCCAGAGAACAAGGTAATAAAACCAGTAATCGTTCAACTCTTCGAAAATTGTCTATTAACAGAGGGAGATTTACCCAATCCATCTTCTATGGTTCCTCGTATCAATGAATTAATTGAAATGTTACTAAGTGAAAAATCTGAATAAATCTATTAATGCATACTCCTTATTTTAAGAACAAGGACTTTTTCTCATTTTTTTATTATTTTCTTGATTTTTTCCATTAAACGTA
>JARRLT010000374.1:0-4294 GCA_037386725.1 Promethearchaeota archaeon | reverse complement strand
TTATTTTTATCAGACAATTTTCTTAGTTTAGCAATAAAGAAACCCTCAGAATCATTATCCTGAGGATAAATCCGGGAGCATTTAGTGATGCTAGAAATATTCTCTAGAGGGATGGGTTTTCATATCTTTCAAATTTTGTAAATTTAAAATGAATATCTCCTCCTTAAGTTATAATTCTTTCTTGAGTTAAATTATAAATTAGAACTTTTAAATTTACTTTTATTTCCAAAGTAAATTAACGGGGTTTTATATAGAGCATTTTTTATTTATATATTTATATCTTCTTAACAGAAAAATTGTTTAAAGTTTAGAAAATTGCTAAATCAATAGACAAAAGGGTTTTATTTATGCTTAGTAGAGAAAAGATAATGGTCTTTATTGATAATAATAATTTATTTCATTTTTTCAATGAGATTGGATTTAAATGTGATTATAATAAACTTAAAGAAGTCATACGCCAATCGAGATTTTTGGAGAAGATAATTCTATTTACTGGCTTAACATACCCAGTTTCTCCTGGTAAAAAATATTGGTTAGAAAGACTAAAAAGTTTTGGTTACGAAATAAAAACTAGATTTTTACAAATTTCTCCAAATGGCAGAATGAAAGAAAAGAGAATAGATGTTCTTATGGCTATTGAAATTATAAAATCAATATTTGAAGAAGATTATTATACAGCTATAATTGTTAGCGGAGATGGTGATTTCCTGCCGGTTATAAAAGAATTAAAAAGATATAAAAAGAAGGTTGAGGTATGGTCTCCAAAAGATAGTCTAGCACATATTATTAGAGATGAGCTCGGTGATCTAAATTGTAATTTAATTGATGATGTTTTAGATAAAATAAAACTATAAGAATAAAAAAAGGAAAGTATTTTTGAATTGTCTTTAGAATGTGGTTATTGTTCGATAATTTTTGAATGTCACATTCTTTTCCATTGTCTTTAATACTTTCCTATATATATATAAAAATCTTGATTATATAAATATTAGTATAATATTTAATCAAGTCTAGAACCCTTTAGAATGCCCCTAATATTAAAATTTAATTTTTTCTTCTACCTTCATTTTTGAAAATGTAGAATTAGATGTCGAATTGAATATTCTAGAACAGCTTTTTAATAAATCAAATTATTATTTTTAAAGTTTTATTTAATATTGAATACAAAACATATTCTGTTTTCACTAAACTGAAGAAAAAAGTTTCTCAAAGGAGCGTTTGGCTTAATCTTAGAGCGGTATGGATTGCAGGAGAGTGTTTATTGAATGTTATCGGGGAAAATTTGGAAATTTTATCTTTAGAGGATAATAATGTGGTGATAAATAAATACCAAACCAAGAAATTCGATTCATATAAATATTTTCAATATTTTGAATATATTATTGAAAATTTTGTATAAAAGATGACTGAAAAACAATTTGTAAAATATAATGGAAAACAGATTCAAGTTATTAACGGAAGTTTGGATTTAAGAAATAATGGAATAAAGGATGTAAATGATATTGAAGGAATAAATAATTTGAAATCAATTCAAGAATTATATCTGGATAATAATCAATTAATAACACTTCCCAATTGGATCGAAAATTTTACCTCACTCCTTAAATTAAATCTCAAAGGAAATGAAATAAAAATATTTCCAAAATGTATTGTAGACTTAGAATCCCTCCAAGTATTACAAATGGATAATAATCAATTGGAATCATTACCCGAATCAATCGGAAACCTTTCAACACTGCAAATATTGTCTCTAAGTAATAATAAACTGAACTCTCTTCCAGAGGCCATTGGAAGGAGAAATCAATTTACAACCCATTCTAAGGATATACAAAAATGGCTTGACAGAAATGAACCTAAAGGAGTGGTATCAAATCGTTTCTGGATGAAAATATTGCAAGTTTTAAAAACAACTAGAGCAGAAAATGAAGTTATTGAAATCCTACAAGAATGGATTGCTTTAATTCCTGATGCATGGGAGGACTATAAAGAAAAAGTATGGAAATCATTCAATATCCTGTATGTTGATAAATATAAAACTTTACATCAAGATATTTTAGATGCGCTTTTTTTAGCTGATGCATTAATAAACTATGGAAAAAGACAACATAATAAAATGATTAGTTGTTATGGGTTAGATATTAAAGCAACTATCATTTCCAGAGGATATGAGAAAATATTCTGGGAAACAGCAAAGGAGATGTTCAATAATATCATAAAAGTAAGTCCTGATTATTGTTCTATTAATTACTACGAGATGGTAGGATAATCTTTTTATAATAGAAGGAAGAAAATCAATCATTATTCCCCCAGGTGTAATAATTCCTGGATCATTGAACATTCAGTACCCTTAGCATTAAAGGAATTTCATTTATATTATGATCTTATAATGTACAAGGAGGGAATGTTCAATGATCCAGGAATTATTACACCTGGGGGAATAATGATTGATTTTCTTCCTTCTATTATAAAAAGATTATCCCAAGAAAACACCTATGACTTGTGTAGTTCACCCTATAAAACATCATTAGAAATATTACAAAATATTCAATCTAAGGATTCTTATTTTATAAAAGATCTTGAAGAAGATGATCCTGGAGTATATACAATTGATTATGAAGAAGAGGATGACAAATTAGTTAATGACCATCTATCACATTTAATTCATGACATCCTTTTCGAGGAACTTATAACTCGTTTTTCAGTATACTATGATAGTAATGAATCTTTTAGCAAGACAGAAATTAATGATATAGCAAAATTATTTGATCAAGTATATTTTGCCAATTATTCAAACGATTCGATCACTATAAGTTTTCATACTTTTATCAAAAAGCAGACATACCTAAGATTAAAGATTATTGAGTTTGAAAAATACCCTTCAAGCAGGCCCAAAATGGTTTTGGAATTAAAAGGAAAGTACCTTGAACAAACCCAAAATATCCTAAAGGAACTAATGAAATCCATCCCTCAATTAAAAAATGAAAAAGATCTAAAAGTGAGCGAAAGTAAATTTTTTCTTTAAAAGGAGGAGATATTTAAGAGACCCAAAAAGAAACAGTTTCATTATCTTAGCGAAACTGAAATGTTTTTTTCAAAGGATAAGATGGGATTCATCATTACGATTCTTGTTCCGTGTTTGTTCTTTATGTATTGATTAACAAAATCGTCTATCTCTACCCATGAATTCCCAATTAACCATAACGTAAGATTAATTTTTCCTAACATTCGATAAGTATTAATTACATGCGGCATCTCAATTATATCTTCTAATAAAGAATTTGGATCTTGTGATGAGAGATCAATTCTAACCATATTGATTTTACGCTTTTGGAAATTTATGCAGTAATGAAGCTTTAAAATTCCAGATTCTTTCATTTTCTTAACTCTCGCTCCAACGGCAGGTTGACTAAGTTTTACACTCTTAGCGATATCGGAATGTGTTATTTCTGGATCTTCGGTTAATAAAGAGATAATCTTTCTATCCACTTCATCCAAATCTAACATTTTAAATAGGTAGTCCATCTCTTTTAATCACTATTATAAGATTCTTTTTCATCATTAAATTGTTTTATTATTATATTGTGAGAAAAATCTAAATAAAAAGATTTTCGCTCGATTCTGAGTTAATATATTTATTGATAATCCTCTACTCTATGAGACTAATTATAGTTGTCTTGAGTGTAGATCTAAAGATGTTAAAATGATTTCTGAAGAGAATAATATTGAAAATGAGATTAAAAAATTGAAATGTCCAAATTGTAAACAAAAAGTCTTGGTGGCAAAAGCATCTATCCTTTATGACTGAATTATTGATATTTTATTTCTTTGTATCTTAAAAGAGTTTAGAAATAGATTTTAAATTAAATAAACTAAACATTAAACTTTACAAAGAACACAATTTAATTCCAATCTCTTTTTGGGTTAAATAATTTCTTCAATTTTCATTTTATTTATTCTAGACTCCACCATTTCTACAAAAATTGAAAATTAATAATTACGTCAGTAAGAAAGAGGATTCTACGAAAGATTCATTAGGATTCCATAATATGTTATAATAGTAATCATCAAGCAGTCTTTTTTAGATTTTAAGGAGATATAAAGAGGGTAAACGCGTTATTATGAAAATTAAGGAATTACTTCCGCAAACCAACCAAAACTTCTTTAATCTCATTAAGAATGTGGTTAATTTAGACCTTAAAAGATCTCTTAAAATATGCACATGCCTTCTTAACGAGATGATTTCATGCATTTACTTTCCTGCGTTTAGAGATCAATACTTTAAAGACCATGCCGG
>JARRLT010000373.1:0-7297 GCA_037386725.1 Promethearchaeota archaeon | reverse complement strand
CATTTTATGAGTACATATATGATAAGGAATACCTTTAATAAGATTATCTTTACAATCTTCATGAGGACAAGAAACCGTCTCATAGGAGAGATTATATTCTTTAATTATCGACGGATATAAGCTTGCGAAATCCATAACTACTACATCATAATGAATTCCGGGAACGGGAGGGATAACATAGGCGCCTTGGAATCCTTTTCCATCAATTGTAGACTTGGAGTATCCTCCTGGCTTCACTTTTTTTATATCTTCTTGACGTGGAATGAGAAAATTATTTTGTCGGTGTTCATACAAGAAGATGTTTTGAATCCATGATGAAATTTGATGTCGAATCATATCATGGATAGGCATCTTTGTAATTCTACACAAAAGAATTATCAAATTCCACACAAGAGAATTATTAAATTGAGTTAATTCTAAAGTAAGAATAGAGTCTTTTAGATTATACCATGAAAGGATACCATAATCCATTTCATGTATTTCTTCTTCATGTTGATATTTCTCTTCTCCTAATAGAGCTGCGCTAATGTTATTAAGAGAGTTTGTTTCATAGGCACCCCCAAATGCATAACCTGAAATACTCCTATTGAAAAAGAAGTTGAAAAGATCTATATGAATCCCCTTTCTCAAATAACATTCGGCTTTGGACATAAAACCAAATCCTCGTTTTACATATATAGGAATAAGGTCTCGACTTATTTTCAAATTACGGGCTCGATGAAATAGATAGTTTAGATCAAAATTATCTCCATTAAATGTAATAATTAGAGGATATTGCCAGATTAATCTAAAACATTCTCTTATAAGATCCTTTTCTTTCTTAAAAAAGACTAATTTCGCATCTTCAGGAAAGTTTTCATGCGGATCCGTATACACAAAATTTTCTCTTTCTAAAACATATACTGCTTTAAATCCATCCGATGCAACAAAAGAAATACTAATTACTTCTTGTTTTGCTTGTTGAGAATCTGGAATTAAATAATCATTTGGGCTCATATTTACTTCAATATCAATTGCCATTCGCTTTACATCAGGAATAGGAGTAAGAAAAATATCTAAATATTTTTTAGCAAACTCTTGTATTTCTACTTTTTCATTTTTAAATAATGTTAAAAGTTCAGAAACAATTCGTTCTGATTGTTCTTTATCTTCTTGAAATTTTATTTCTTTAATTTTTCCTCCTTTGATCTGATAAACTAAACCCGGAATAATACTTTTATCATATATATAGTTTAAATGATATCGAATTCGTGCTTCCCAAGCGTCTCCAAGTATGCTTCGAATATTGGTTCCCGATCCTCCAATATCAGTAGGGGTATTTCCATAAACTTTCGTCATATTAATTTCTTTATCCTTTAAAAGATCAAATATTTTTACTTCTTCTAATCTCTTGAACCCTTCATAATTTGTTAATGTAACATTTGATTCGAGTTGTTGTAGGGTTTTATCGCTTAAACAATATGGTTCGTGATGAGTAGTGTCTATCCATATTTTAATCTCATCTGTATCTAAATCATAAAATTTACAAAATGCCTTATTCTGTCCTCCATCATAGTCCACATCTAAAAGTAAACCTCTTTCTAAATCTTCTACAATCTTTCCAGATTTGATTAAATAACGAATATATTTTGAACTAAAACTTTCACGTTTAATCTTATCCAAATCAATTTCGAATTCCTTTAATCCAAAAGGTTCATCGTTTCCATGAAAGAATAGTTCCTTAGGTATTTGTTTTATAGCTTTTTTTGGTTTTTTCTTTGAAGGTTCCTTTTCGGGTTTTTCGAATTTAATTAATTCATCGCTTTTGTGATTTTTTTGATGGGGGCACTTTAACCTAACTTTTCGTTTGTTATTTATATTAATTTTAATATTCAAGAGAGAATATAATTTCTTTTATTCTTACTTTAACATTTTATTCATAATTCCATTAAATCAGAATTGATATCGAAATTAATGGAAATTAATCTTGGATATATAATCTAAAAAATTACTCTCTTATTATACTATAATACTCTCTTTATTTTGAAATTTTTGCCTTACAAAAAATAGATGATTATAAAATAATAGAAAATTTAAGGTTATTTTGTGCCAGTCGTCATTCTGATATCTTTAATCAGCATGAAAGGAGCAAAAACGGTATTATTACTGGTACTAAGCCATGTAGCAACCTGTTTTTGTTCTTTTCCAAGAGCAATTATATTATTTAACATTTGGTAATGATCAGAATTTATTCTTAATTCTCTAACCGGTTCTAAAATTTGTCCATGTTTTTTAACTAAAAACATTCCGTCTTTCGGTAAAGAGGAGAAGATACCAGGAGGTGCATAACTTTGATATCGTGTATACCACACAGATGTGATTAGTAATGTTGGATTCTCTGAAATTTCCATTAATTCCTTTAAAGTACAATCACCCGAAGAGAAGATTGTATTTGTAGGTTTTGGCATTGTTATTCCCGCATTACCAGTTGAATTTTGACCCTTCCTTGAGAGAGAAGTATTTGTAAAGAATATATTGATTCTTCCTTTATCTATTAAAAGGGTTCGGGATGTAGGTACCCCTTCGTCATCAAAAATTCCACTTGCTGTCCCATATCTCATGGTTGCATCATCCCAGACAGAAAGATCCTCTTTACTAATCTGGTCTCCTTATTTTTTCCCAGTAAGCCAGCTGATTCCCATCTTTTTTACATATGAATTCATTGCAATTGCTGGTGTTGGAGCTTGAAGTTCTGTCGAGACCTTTGGATAAATAATGATATTATAAGTACCGGGATTTCCTTTTTTCCCTCCTATTGCTTTCTTACATATTTTACCCGCCTCTTTCCCTGCACTTATGGCATCAAAATTCTTCTTTAGATGAGTAGATAAAGATAAAGATTCTCCCGTAGCATACATATCCTCTGCGAAAGCACGTATCCGAAAATTTAATCGAGATCTCTTAAAGAATCCCTTGATTTCAGTACTTGTTAATAGAGTATAAGTATTTGTACCATGATAAAAAGAACCAGCTGTTCTGTGAGCTCCAGCTTCCAAAGAGGCTTGAATTGCATTATTCACTATATCAGTTGCTTCTTCACCTAATTTATCAACATTTTCATCATAAATGTAATTTTGGAGATTATAATTATATAAAAAAGAATCTTCTGGAATATATTTATAATATCTATTTTTTTCCGCGTTACTAAGGAGATTATTGCAATAATTGATTGTTTTTGACATAAATAAATGGATTTTTATTTCATCCCAAAATTTACTTATATCAATTAAATTATTTGAAAATCGAATCTGATTCTCTTTTTTGATAATTCCTTTGATAATCCACTCTGAACAGAATGGGTCAATCAATTTTCGAATTTTCTCCACAGTATTATCTAAAAACATTATTACATTTTCTTCAGAGTTTTCATTAATATCTTTCAACCCAAACGAACCTCCCTTAAACGTATGTTAGGCCCTCCAGTCCATACAGGACATCCCTGTCCAGGATCTGATTTACCGCAAAAAGCACCTTGCCATTTTATTTCATTTCCTTGAGCGTCAATACTATTAAAAAGTCCAATGGAACTAATTTCCAATATAGGTTTTGTAACTAATCCTTTAATTTCACCATTTTCAATAAGATAAGCTTCTTGTCCAACATATTTTGATTCATTACGCTTATCATCGATATTCCATTCGGAAAAAGATTTAATATACACCCCCATTTTAATATCTTCTATCATTTCTTCAAAAGAATACTCTCCCGGTGCGAAATATGTGTTTGCCATTCTGATTATTGGCTCTCGATCATAAGATACTGCTCGTGCAGCCCCATTACTATTAACATTAAATTTCCCAGCTGTTTCTCTATTATGCAACATTTCGTTAAAGATACCGTTTTTGATTAATTCTCTTTTGCACACCTTCACCCCTTCATCATCATATAAGTAAAACCCATATGAACCTGGAATAGTAGGGTCTTCATAAATATTAACACATTCGTTTCCTACTTTATCTCCTATTTTATAATCTCTCAAGTAAGATTCTCCGGCTTGAGCTCCTTCTCTTCCCAATATACGGTCAGCTTCAAATGGATGTCCACAATTCTCATGGGAAATTATACCGGCAACATCTGGTCCTAATATTAGATCAATTTGACCTTCTGGAGGTTTCTTTCCCCTAGTTATAATCTCACTAAGTATCTTTACTTTATCCCTTATCTTTTCTACAAGATTATATGATAATAATTCATCCCATCCTGATGTAGTAGCATAATTTGCCATAAGTTGTTCATTTTTTCCCCCAGATTTCATACCTATTATGACTGGTAAAAAAGCTACTCGGGGAATATGTCCTTGAATTTTAGATCTCTCATTATTTAGATAATAAGTGTCTCTTTGTTCAGTGATAAGGACAAAAATATGGAGAAAATGAATAGGATACTTTCTCTCTAAAAATATCTTTGCAAAATCTTGAAAAAATTTAATTTTTTCTTCCAGAGATACATTCATAGGATTTCTTTTATAGTTACTTTGCCATTGTACATTAGAAGGTTCTTCCTTACTTAACTCTATTGGATCTTCCCTTTGAATTCCATTTCCTTTAGCATTCTTGTATGCTCGATTTACTGCTTGTCTTAATGAGGGTTTTGATAAATAATTCGTTGAACACATACCTAATCCCCCATTAGTAATAATTCTTACATTAATACCAATTTTACGATTGAAGGCTTCATCAGTGAATTCGATTGGAAGATTACCGAGATACAAGTTTCCATTTATAAAAGCGATTGTATCCCTTTTATTAGATTCCAGCCGAATTTCTACATAATCAATTTGTTTTTCTTGAGCGTAGAATAATGTGAAATCCGCTAAATCGACTAAATTACCATCAATTCCCATTATTAATTCTCAAAAATATATATTGTTGATGTTAGAAAATTAAATTGACAGAATAAATAATATCCTTATTCTAAACATTTTTCTTTATTATCTCAAAAATTAAATTATAAATCAAATTAGCTTTCTAGATTATTTCCCATCAAAAAACTTTCTAAATCCATTAAAAAATATCTTTAAAATTAATCTATCTAAAATTCAATCTCATAATATCACTATTATAAGATAAATTTATTTCAAAAATTGTGGTAAAAAATACTCTTTATATTTTTAATCTTAATGCTATATGGAAATTAGCTGAGTTATGTGTCACAATTAATAAGAATATTGAAAATGGGTATGACATTAAACCACTTGAAACAGATAATTTAGTGCTTCTTTTAAGAGATCACATAGATGGCAAGCTTATAATGCCAGAGGAAGAAGAAATTCGAAAGGAGGCTGAAATTATTTATAATGAGCAACCAGAACGTTCAAAATTAAACTTTTATATAGCAGAAAAAACCTTACTCTTAGAAGAAGTTAAAAAAGTTATTGATAGAAATAATCAGAGATCTCGCTAAAAGCATCTTATTGTTATTAGGACACGAACTAGCTCTTTCTTAATAGAATTCTCTAGCCTATTCTATGATAGTCTATTTCTTGTAACTTAAAATAACAAGAAAAAGAGATAATTAAAGCCTCTGGGGGGATTTATTCTTAGAATTTGAAATAAATTTCTATTTGAACCCCCGACTTTCTGATTACAAGTCAGATGCTCTACCGCTAAGCCACAGAGGCATTTTAGTCTAAAAGGACGAATTTTAGCCTATTATGGGCAATTAAATACTAATATGTTTCTTAAGTATATAACTCTGTAAATTGATAATATAAGATCAATTTTTAATTTTATGTTTATTTGCAGACTTTTAAAATTATAAGGGAGAAAAAAGACCCTTGAACAATTCCTTCAATAAAGTAAAAAAGAATAAAAATTCTTGAAAATGTTTTTTGTATTGAATTGATAGATTTATAATAAGATGGAACTTAAGTCTAACTAATGTATAATGTTTGTATTTTGTTTTAGTTGTATCAAATATCAAATATTTATTATCAATAGATATAATTTTAAGTTAATAAGAGTAACATTATTTCAAGAGAATAGTAAAATATTCAGTAATTTGAAGATATTTTTAATAGTTTATATATACTTAATTCGACTTAAAACGAATCCACCATTATGAATACTATAAAACGAGCAATTTTAATTATTATAGATGATATTAGATCTTCTCAATTTTTTGAATTAATTTCACAGGGATTATTGCCAAATCTAAAGGAACTTATGGATAATGGGATATATTCAAAGGAATGTATAACGGATTTTCCTTCTGTAACCTACCCAACCCAAGTTTCAATAATCACTGGCACATATACAGGAAATTTCAAGAAGGAACCTTCCCATGGGATCCCCTCT
The DNA here is from genome assembly GCA_037386725.1 of Promethearchaeota archaeon. GTDB lineage: Archaea > Asgardarchaeota > Lokiarchaeia > Sigyniarchaeales > SOKP01 > JARRLT01. Next base: position 962 of record JARRLT010000373.1, on the reverse strand, counting down.
TACCATTGGATGGGACGTAGTACTGCTCCTCCTTATTTACGTGACTATGGTAGCAATACTCTTCAAATCTATAAAATGAATCAAGATTTGGGAAATAATTGCAAAACTATTCTTGAAATGGTCGGAGAGGAAAATACCGCAAGTATCACTCAATATATTAATAGAGGAAATAAATATTTTTTTCCTGAGAACAAATTAAAGTTAATTTTCTATTATTTAATAGTTAAGTTCTCTCGAAATATGAAAAAGATGATGGCTCAGGCCAATACTATTGTTATAGATAAACTAATCAAGAATTTCGAGAGACCTAAGAAGTATTTCGGAAATAGTGAGCCTCCAATTGCTTCTTTATTATGGTTTATGACTTCAGATGTTTTAATGCATCTTTATGGATTTGATAGTTTCATCTATAAATTGAATTTAATGCATATAGATAAGGTTATTGGTATCCTCTTAAAGAAGCTAAAGACATTAGGTTATTTAGATGAAACTGTCATAGCAATTATTGCAGATCATGGAAATTATCGAGCTAAAAAAGTAGGAAACTTAAGTAATTTCTTTAAAGGACTAGGTCTTAGTAATTATGATCCTCGTAGAAGTATTAATGGGAATTTCAACATTTCTGAATTCACAAGTGTTGGCTTATTCAATTTTAAAAGTAATAAATATAGTGAATTAAAAAATTATTCATGGTATAGACCGAGCATTTCAGAATTACAGGAATTTGGTCCTAAAAAAGTAAACCTATTGTATGAATTATTCAAAATTCCAGATAGTCATTTAATGTTTTATCCCGATGATAACAATAGATTAGATAAGGGTATAATTCATCTAAGAAAAAAGGATGCAAATTCCAGTAAAATATATCATGGAAAAATAGAATATCGAGGAATAAGCACTAATCTCAGATCTAAATTAGTTTTGGAAGACGAGGACGAGGATATTTTTGGATATTCCATTTC
>JARRLT010000372.1:0-2600 GCA_037386725.1 Promethearchaeota archaeon | reverse complement strand
TAATTAATAAAACCTTGAAGTTTTAGAAAAACGGAAATCTCTTTCTTCTCATATCCTGCCTTTCTAAGGTTTTCTCTCTAATCTCTTTATCCATTAATCCTTCAATATGACAAAGATATTCATACTCATTTTCCAGACATAAAGTTATAGCTGTACCATCTTTATTCATACGAGAGGTTCTTCCAATTCTATGAATATAATTTTCAGGATACTTTGGAACATCATAATTAAATACATGGGTAATATTACTGATATCTAAGCCTCTAGCAGCAACATCAGTAGCAATAAGCATATTGACAGTTTTATCTCTAAATGCTTGTAAAACACTTTCTCGTTGATGTTGGGATAAATCTCCTGTTATCATTCCAACTTTATAATGGAAATTATTTCTGGATTTTAGTTTATTGTATAACCAATTAACTGTTTTCTTAGTATTTACGAAGACAATCACATTTTTTGGCTTTTCTTCTTCTAAAATTTCTAAGAAACTTTTATATTTTTGTTTGTAAAGATTAATTTTATAATAGAATTGTTCTGTATTTTCTACAGTCATTTCATCTCTACTTAAATTAAAATACTTGAATTGATTATTTGTAAACTGCTTAACAAGTTTTCTAATGTCTGGTGCTAATGTAGCTGAAGCTAAAATGAACTGATAATTAGTTCGAATTTTTTTCAAGATATATCGAATATCTGGAAAGAAACCCATATCTAATAATCTATCCGCTTCATCTAAAACTACAAAATCTATACTTCTTAAATCTAACTTACGCCTTTTATATAAATCTATTAATCTACCTGGCGTACCTACAATGATATTTACTCCTTTCTTTAAACGCTTTATTTGATTTCTTATAGATACTCCACCATATATTGTCATAGATTTAATTTTCTTATTCCCTAAACTTTTTATTACTCTGTTGATTTGTTTTGCAAGCTCACGTGTGGGAGCTATAATTAAACATTCATTTCTCTTGAAGTTTAAATTCTCTAAAATTGGGAGTAAAAAAGCAAGAGTCTTACCAGACCCTGTTTTGGCTTGTACCATAACGTTATTTCCTTTAAGAATATCGGGAATAGTTTCTTTTTGAACAGGGGTTGGTGAGTTGATATCTAGTCTTTCTAAGGCGTTAGTAGTATCGTCATTAATTCCTAATTCTGTAAAATTCAGTTTCTGATCACTAGTTCTTCATGAAATTTTGAACTTCGATTGCATTTATATATTTTATAAATATTTCATATCACTTAAATTTAAGGAAATCTAAAAATTAGATAAAATAAGACTTTATTGTTGAAAAACTATCTTCTCTACAAGGGCATCAAGTTTCCTTAATTTATGAAGAATTAAGGTTCTGACTTTTCTTGAAGAAATATTAGGATTATTATGAACTAAATCACTAACTAAAGTTTTATATTTCCTTGATTTTAAAGCAATTTTCCTATGGATTTCATTTTTTTCTGAATAAATTGGAATAGGAAATAAAAATGGTCTTTTATGAATATGGCGGCTACTTTTAACTAGTTTGATATTTTTAGAAAAGAGAGGTGCGTTTAAAATTCCGGAAAGATAATAGGCTTCGAATTCAGAAGGTGTTGAATAATAATAATTTTCTGAACCAATTATGAGATTATGTTTTTCATTGTTAATAACAGCAGCTTTTAAGTTCGATCCACTTGCATTATAAACAGTTATCCATTTACTATTTTTAGATTGTTTTTCTAATTTGTTCCAATAATTTAAATTATCAATAAGATTTTTTATTCTACTTGTAGATTTCTTTTTTCCAGTGTAGATTCGATTTAAATTGTGGTATAATTTTGTAGATTTTGGATATTTTCTTAAATAACTTTCATTAAAAGCAAAATTTTTGTTAATTGGCAAAAATACAAATCTAATTCGTTTAAGAAAAAAGGGAATTAAATCTTTATTTAAAAATGAATAAAATTTAAAGGTTGATTCAATCTGATTTCGTGAAATTTCGATTCTCCATTTCTTTTTTGCTCTGGAAAGAATGTCGGGATCAGAAGCAATTGTGATAACTTCTAAAGTTGCACCTTGAAAGAATTTTTCCTTATAAGGGCTTTTTTCTAATTCTGCTAAATTTGTCAATTCCTTTATTGGAATTATCTTTTTAGCGCCCTTTTTATTTGCTTTTATTGTAGAGTATTTCGTTTCTTCTTTCAAATTTAAAGTTTCATCAAAAAGTTTTGCTGGAATCGGAAAAGTGTTTCTCAAGTCACTATTTATTGGACTGTATCTAGCCTTTAAGCAAATATGAGGAACTTGGAAAAAATAATTATTTGGAAAGTCCCAAATTTCTAAATTAGAAAAACAATGAGAAGAAATATCAAGATCAACTAAAGATTCTAGATGGAAATCTCGTAATTTAAAAGAAATATACTGATGACGATCAATGAGCGAAAAAGAGCTTTTTCAAGAAATAAAAGATGTCTATAAATTTCTCACAGAGCAAGAACCTACGCCAGATGACGAGATTGAAGCAAGAGAGAAGTTAATAGATAAATTTAAATCTCTAAAATCTGCCAATTCTGTGCCAGAATTAGATACTCTTATTGGAAAAACATTGAAAGAATTAGAA
>JARRLT010000371.1:0-3732 GCA_037386725.1 Promethearchaeota archaeon | reverse complement strand
AAATGTTGTTGTATCATAAAAATATTTACTTGCTTTCCCTATTTTACCATCATAATCTATTGCAAGGATTATGTCATCACCTATTTGAGCATTACAAGCAGAAATATAATTTTCTTTTTTTACTTCTCCTATAACAGTCGAACTTAATTCATAACATTTACTTCTTGTATTCGTATGGCCTCTTATAATTGGTATGTGGAATTTATTTGAAGCTTCGCATATACCTTTAATGATTTCATTCCCAATCTTCTCTTCTTTAAAGGATAAAATAATACTTGCAGCTAATGGATATCCTCCACATGCATAAATATCGTCTACGCTTACTAAAATTGAGCTAAATCCTGCTCCAAATGGAAAATTTTCGATAAATTTGGTAATAATTCTATCAGTGGTACATAGAATATATGAATTCCAATATGTTTTTATTGGTTCTGATAGAATTTGCTAATTTAGTTAGTTCTTTTAACATTTATGATCGTAAATTTATCTGCATTAAAGTAATTTTTCTAAAAAATCATATAAACTTATTATTGATTATTTTTACTTTGTATTATAAAAATCATTTAAACATTAATATTATCGGACTTAAGAAATAATGGATTTTACAAAATCTAATATCATCAAAGGTTTATTATTTAGTGCTTATGATAAATTTGGACCAACTCCAATTTATATGTTTCCAAGTTTTATTAAAAATGAGAACTCGGAAGTTATTGAAAATAAATCGGATGATATGCTTTACCTTACTCTCAGAGATTATACTCAAATTTCAATTAAAAATCTCAGTCTATTTTCACCTAATATCACAAACTTAGAAGAAAAACAAAAATATTACTTTGGAATAATCCCCCATCCAGACTTCCATTTAACTTCGATCGTATATTTTAGCTTTATTCATTTTACAAAGAATCCTCAACCAGTTCAGGCAGCTATATCTTTACTTGTTAATGAAAATAAAAGAAATTTTCTTTATAACAACCATGAAAGAATTAGAAAACTTTTAGAAATGTTTTTTGAAAAATTAGATGAAAATTTATCATTAGGATACAAAGCGATTGAGGAAATAAAAGAAATTTTTGATTCTTTGTTCAATGATCTGTTGAAAATTGAAAGTACACCTTCAACTCCAATTACTAACCAAAGAAAAATGAAAATTCTTTTTTCTGGACTAAGTAATTCTGGTAAAACTTCTTTTTTACTTTCTGTTGACAGAAAGTTTTCAAAAGTTTTGAATATTAAACCAACAAGAGGAGCTAATATTCAATCGATGAATGCATTAGGATCAACGATATTCCTTTGGGATTTAGGAGGTCAATCTTCGTTTAGAAGTAAGAAAGTTTTAGTTATTTGAAAAAAATCTATACAATTTTGAGTGAGCAGTTGGAACAGAAAACTTCTATTATTTATATTTTGTCTAAAGCAGATTTAGACATTTTAAAAAGTAGAAAGATTAAAAATAATGTGAATTTTATTACTAAAAAAATAAAGGAAATCACAAATGAAAAAGATCCTGAAATTTATTCTACAAGTATATTTGACATCACAACTATATTAAGGGCTTTTTCGTCTGGTATTGCTAAGTTAAGCCCTAATCGGGAACTCATTAATTTAAATATAGCTGAATTTGCAAAAGATAACCAAGTTCAAATAATGCTTCTCTTAAGTAAAGATGGGTTACTTTTAGCTGATTATTATTCAAACCAATCATTCCCTTCCTTAGTAGAAAAGAGGAATATATTTGAAATCACAGCACCTCAATTTACTATTTTATATAGAATTTTTGCGGAATTTCAAGCACTCCAAAAGAATGAAACTATTTTTAAAATTGCTAATACCAATATATGTATTAATAAGATTGATATAGAAAATTTAGGTTCATTATTCCTTCTATTTGTGATTGAGGATATAAACAAAAAAAGTGAAATTGATGAAAATTTGTCCCAATTACTTAAAAAAACTGAAGAATTATTAATGGGTTATATCTCTTAAAAAATTTTACTTAATGGATTAACCTCAGAAGTTTTAATCCTAGATACTCTTTTCTGATAATAAGCTTTCGTTGCCGTGATTAACGCTACGGATGGAATTACACATTTAGCAAATTTTACTGGTCCAAAAAGAATAAAATCATTTCCAGCATCCGCTGCATTTGTCATAATTGAAGCTATAGCTCCACATCTAGATTCAATTCCATACTTTTTCACAAAATCCCATTTAAATATTGCATTTGAGGGTGCATATCCAACAGGAATTCCGAGCTTTTCTTTCACTAAGAAAGAGGTCTCATAATTAAATGATACTGATGGTAAATCTAAAACGGCGGTGTCTACAATATAATTTTCAACTCCAGCTTTTTCAGCAGCAGGAATTAACTTTTCTTTTAAGAGCTCTAATTTTTTCTCAGGATATATATATCTTGTTCCAAAAGTGAGTAAGACAGCGTTTTTAACTCCGATCTCCTTTAATTTTTTAATGTTTTCCTCAGATGTATTCTCATCAATGCTATTTAAAATGGCTCTATCTAATAAACCAATTTCTTTTAATCCTTCCATAGCAGGTATGCGTATATCATCATTAAGTCCATCGACTAAAAACGGACAGTCTACAAGATCTGCAACAAATTCACACTCTTTAATTAATGCATTCGGATCACTTCCCACAACATCTACTATATATTGCATTCCACAATCCTCAGCGATACTTATGAACTCATTTAACTCTCTTTCTACCATATCTTCATCTATCTTTCCGGTCTTCTCATCAAGTAAAGCTTTATGAGCTGCATAAAATACAGTACCTATCATTACAACTGGATTAACTCCAGGCTGACCCCCTAACTTTATATTTCCAACTTCTATAACTTTTTGTTCTCTGTCAAATTTTAACATAATAATTACCTTTATGGATTATTAGACTACCTTAATTAAGTATTATATTCATTCCATTTTTAATTCTTGTATTTCTTCTTTCTTTCCTTTATCCATCTCTTCGTCCACCTTACTTTTTTTAAATTTCCGTTTAAAGAGAGCACCAGTGTAAATAAAAGATAAAATAAACTCTGGATTCCATCTATGCATCAAAAGAACAATAATTGCGGCAATAAATGATGAGGCTGCGCTAATGGAATAATGAATATCGTTCCAAGCATAGCCAATATAATATAGCCAAAGTTGTATTATCATTCTAATAATATTCACCACATAGAAAATAAGGGCAAAATATATGCTAGGACGACCTGGAATCACAATATGCCAATCATATTTCCCTGTAGGAGCATATCTTGTTGATGTATTCATATTAATAAAGAAATTTAGAAAAAAATCTGTTTGTTTCGTTACAATTTCATGTAACCAATAATTAACTCTTAGATCAAAGAATAAATAGATTAAATAAGCACTTATGGGGGCACCAATAGCTAATAAAATAATTGAAGATTTAGAAAATACATATTTTCTTTTTTCGTATTCAATTACTGGAACTTTATTACTTTCAATCAATTTTTTAAATTCCTCAATCGAAGACTCCTCAACGCTCTTACCTGTGTAATAATGAAATCGATCTATTATAATGTAATTAAGAATTATAAGTAGAGGAAGCATTACAATGGGCATATAATTTCTATGAGGTGAAGTCATCAATGGAAGGGAAAAACCAATAATAAATGTAAAAAGTAAATTTAAAATAAACAAAATCCAAATAAAGATTTTATTCTTTATAGGAGCTCTTCTTGTT
>JARRLT010000370.1:0-4051 GCA_037386725.1 Promethearchaeota archaeon | reverse complement strand
TTGTTGGTATAATTTATTTAATCAAATTTTTGAAAAAATACCCATCACCAAAAAAAGAGATGATGAAAAATAGAACCAAATAATAATGATTATTTAGATTTAAAAGAGTTAGAAAAGAAAGTATATAAATCAGTTTTTGAAGATGGATTCTGGGATATATTTATCGGAATGTTAATTGTAGGAATTGGATTTAGTTGGACTCGAATATTTTATGATATATTTGAACCTTTTGATTTATTTATAGTTCTTATAATTTGGAATACTATTGCATTTCTGATTTTCTATTTAGGAAAAAAATATATCATTGCGCCTAGAATAGGTTTTGTTCAGTTTGGAGTCAAACGTGAGTCCCGGAAAAAGAAATTAAAAATCTTTCTCATAGTAAATGTATTTTTCGGGATTTTGATGTTTATTTTAACAATTATCGGGTCAATAACACCTTTCTTGAAAATGGGATTTTTAACAACTTTATTTATTGGCTTTCTTTTCTTTTCAATTCCATTTGCAATTATAGCCTACTTCCTCGAATTTAACCGATTATACATTTACTCATTTATGTTTGGATTTAGTTTCTTTCTTTCAGAATTATTATATCCAATTGTGGGCACTCCATTAGACAGTATTATACCCTTTGCAATTCCAGGGGCAATAATTATCATAATTGGATTAATTTATTTTATCAAATTTATCAAGAAATATCCAAAACCTGAATCAATTGATAAATTCACTGAATAAGAATTTAGGTGAACTAAGATGGTAGGTGATAAAAGCGTAAAAGAAAATTCTGTTGATGGACCGACACCTACTGATATTGATAAAGTAATTCATGAACCTGCCCGTCTTACTATAATGGCTCATTTATATGTAGTTGAGAGTCAGGATATGGTATTTTTAAAGAATCAGACTGGTCTTACTTGGGGAAATATATCTTCTCATGTAAGTAAACTTGAAGAAGAAGGTTATGTACACGTTGAGAAAAAATTTCAAGGAAAAAGACCTCAAACTATTCTGAGCTTAACCGATGAGGGTAGAAAAGCCTTTGATGAGTATCGAAGGAATTTAAATAAGTTATTAGGAGATATAAAATAGATCCTATTTGATAATTAGCAGCACCTTAAAATAAAATCGTGATAGTTCCATGGATGAGAAGGATGTAGAAAGATATTGGGATGAAAACGCTGAAGCATGGACAAAATTATCTCGTTTAGGTTATGATGTATATCGAAATTATGTAAATACGCCTACTTTCTTCAAAATACTTCCAAATGTAGAAGGTTTAAAAGGATTAGACGTAGGATGTGGAGAAGGTTATAACACACGATTAACCGCCAAAAAAGGCGCAAAAATGACTGCAATAGATATTTCTGAAAAGTTTATTGAATTAGCAAAAGATAAAGAAGAAAAAACTCCTTTGGGTATCACTTACGAAGTTTCTAGTGCATTAAATTTACCTTATGATGATGAAAAATTTGACTTTGTCATATCTACAAATGGATTTTTTCAATTTTCTATTTCCCATCCTTGTTTTAGCACTTCGATAAGAAAATGGATAAAAGATGATGAAGGAGAATTGGCTGGCTTGATGGTTGGGAATTATTTCAATGAATTAGAGGAAGATATGGAAGAATGGATTTTTAGTGCGGCACCCGAAGAACTCACACGAGAAATAAATAAATTCAAAGTGCCTCGTTTTCATCTAACTCTAAGTAGTTGGTTAAATCTTCTAATACAAACGGGTTTTATTTTAAAGGAATTTCAAGAACCATATGCTAATGATAAATTGGTAGAAAGGTATCCAAACTTAAAAGATACTCAATTTGTGGGGTATTTTTTGATAATAAGATGTCAGAAATCATAGATATCCTATTTAAATCCCTTTAAGAATACTTTAACAATTAAATCCCCAATTTGATTTATAATTTGATGAATATGGAAAGCCATTTTATCTCAAAATATTTTAAGTTTTTTTAACTTTTTAAATTCATTCACAAAATCATGAAGAATTACTTATTAATTGAAAAAATTATTCATAGTTTTAGGGGAATTTTAGGAGAAATATTTGATCTTCAGCAAAACGATACATATATAAAAGAATTCTTTAAAACAGGAAACGAATTAGGAATAAACAAACGAATAAATACATTTTTCGATGAAGAAATTAAAAAAACTCCTTGTGATGCAAAAGATCTTAATGTAATGAGAGATGCGATTCTTTATCTTATTGAAAGGATTAAAAAGGCTCCCCACGAAGTAAAAGTTCTTCTTTATATTAACTTATTTCATAAAGATGAGATATTTACAGAAGAAGAAGTTCAAAATATAATGGATAATTTTGGCTTTTTTAACTAAGTTCCATTATACCCTTTTTAATTAAAGATTTATCGGATTAACCTCACACAAAACTCTTTCAATTTGGAAAGTATAAAAGTTATCTTGCTCTAATTCAAACTTTCAAGACATATTTAAATACATAGTTATACGATATATTCTTTAATACTAATTTAGATGTTCTAAAAAATGTCCAGTTTGTTAAATAAGTTAAAAAAATTATTACCATCTGAATATCTCTCCGAGGAAGTTAACTTACGTCATGCCTATTCTCGTGTTGTTGATTCGATACTAACAGGAGTTCCAGATATCGTAATTCGTCCAAAAGATTCAGCTGAAATATCAGAAATATTAAAAATTGCCAACGAAGAGAATACTGCTGTTTTTCCACGCGGTGGTGGTTGTTGCGAATTTGGTGGTTCTAAACCAATAGGAAATGGTGGGATTCTCTTAGATATGAAGAGAATGAATAACATTCTTAATTTAGATCAAGATAATCTGATATTAACAGTAGAAGCAGGTACTTCTTGGAGTAAAATAAATGAATATCTTTCACATTTTGGTCTTTATACTGGATGTTTAGGACCTGGAAGTGGTTTAACAGCTTCTGTGGGAGGGGGAGTTTCCCATCACTCGGTTGGAGGAGGTGGTAATGCAAAGTATGGGGCTTGTACAAATCATATAGTCTCTTTAGAAGTTGTTCTTCCCACAGGAGAAATTATAAAAACTGGTTCGAAGGCTAATAAATATACAAAGTATCCATTTAATCGATTTGGGAATGGTCCGGATTTAGCGGCTATATTTATGGGAGATAATGGAATAATGGGAGTCAAAACAAAAGTTTCTTTAAGAGTATATCCAAAACCAAATTTTGCTCAGTATAAGACTTTTGTCTTACCGAGAAAGTCTTTGGAGGCTTCGGTTACAATATTTAATGAGATAAGGCATAAAGCGATTGATGTATATGATTCAATGTTCTTTATGGATCTATTAGTGAAAGTGGGTATACAACATGGGTTATTTCCTTTATGGGAAAATTTAAAACGAAAACGAGGTATAATGTTTTATACGATTGAAGCTAATTCTGAAGTTGAATTAGGAGAAAAAACAAACCAGTTAGATAAGATTTTTATTGAGAATAAATGTGAAGAATTAGGTTTAGAAATTTCAGATGGGAATATTGGTAAATGGCATTATGAAGAACAAGGCCATTGGTTAATCGCACATAATTTATGGGGGCTTGTTCCGGGTTTTCTCCCATTGGATGCGGAATGTCATGTTCCAATAAATGAATACTCAAAAATATTGAAGGATCTCGAATTATGGGACTTGGAACATTCTGAGGATATGAATAAAATATTAGATATTACAGGAATGCGACCTATTAGCGGATCAGGTCCTATAATTCTTATTGGAGATAATAATGTAGAATTAACTACGGGTTTCACTAGTTTTGAGGAATATCATCAAGGTAAAAATCATGAAATTATTCGGGAAATTAATCTAAAGTTATGGAAATCAATGCTAGAACGAATAACTAAACATGGTGTTTCTTGGTATATGATGGGAGACATCTTAAGTAGGTTACTAATTGATATCGGGGCATTCGACCCTACATATTCGAATTTTATGACAAAAATTAAAAATACTTTAGATCCAAATCATATTTTAAGCAGAGGTAAATTTAATTATTTCTAAATCTGACAAATTTTTAAAATCTTTT
>JARRLT010000369.1:0-2980 GCA_037386725.1 Promethearchaeota archaeon | reverse complement strand
TTTTTCCTCAGATACTTGGTTATGTTTAAAGGCAATGATTTTTATTGTTGGTTTTATTCTTTTTATAATTTCTTTAACCACTCTAATACTTGGAATCAAGAAGGATGTTGGATTAGTACAAAATGGGATATATAAATACATAAGGCATCCTCAAAATTTATCTATCATTATTATGGCTTTTCCCTTATTTATGTTTTTAGGATTTAGGATGGGAGATTTCGTCTCTTGGGTTCAATTTATCTTCCTCATGATTATTTATTCTGATATTGGAGATATAAAGTTAAAAAAGAAATATCCTGCAGATTTTCAAACGTACTACGAAAAATCAGGCTTCTTTCTCCCAAGGGTCATACCATATCGAATTGGTCACTATTTCTCTGCTATCTCGAAAAAAAGGATTAGGTATCCATTATTGTTATTAATTTATATTTTATGCATATTTACACTTTACCAAATTTTTTTGTTTTTACCTTTTTTTCCATCATATTTTTAAATGATACTGCTTATCTCAAAGATCAAATAGTTTAAAATCCGAAAACTACACTTTAGAAAACCTTCTTTAATATAATTATTGTTCTAAGTTTTATTTGTGACAATATTAAGTTATTCCAATTACGAAAATATATATGCACATGTCACAAACTAGTATTATAGGTTTAAAACTAAAATCTTTATTTTAAAGGACTATGATGCCGCTAATTTTAGGGGGTTTCTAAGTGAAATTGGACCTTTTACTTCAATAGCGATACCCCGCACTACAATATCTGGTCTGGTGGCACCACGAGATACTTCAATTCTTGTTTTTGGATATCTGGATTTTAGAAAGCTGCCTAGACTGTCTTGATAATATACTTCGGTATCATACTGGCGCATAGGAACGAATTCCTTAACAGCTTTTACTAACTCTACTAAAAAATTGCTCCCACCTTTCGAAATTTTTTCAGTAAGTTCTTTCATTTCCCATTCTACTTTCTTACGATCTATATCTGCTTGAACATCTCTTATGTTGATATGATTGCGATTAGCGAAGGTAATTATAGTAGTTAAATTAAGTTTACTACGCAACCATGAAATAAGTTCTCCCTTAGTACAATTATACTTTCTCCAAATTAAATCATCTGAATATTTATCATCCTCTAATACAGTTTTAGTAGTGCTTATTTTTTGTTCATAGCAAAATCGTTTCAATTGAGTCATTTTCATCCTTCGAAGGATTGCACCTTTCCATTTTCGCATCTGACTTCGTTTCTTTGAAGATTCCACAATTTTCTTTACTCCCCTAAAGACACCTTTTCCCATCTTTGCGGCAGCTCTTCCCACCGTTTTCCAACCGCTTTTTGAAGCCTCATCGGCATTATCTTCAATCTCATCAAGCTTCATCATTTCTTTAACTTCTATATCAATTGTATCTTGTTCAAAAATCGAAGTTTTTAGTCGTTCAGATGGATAAGGCTTATTACGAGCATCTTCTTTCTCAATTTATTTATTAATTTTTGCTTTTTCCAAATATAAGCAAAAAAATATTTATTAAAATGGTTGTTTGGCTTACGATTTTTGCTTTTACTCATGTAAAAGTTTCTTAGTTTTGAAGTTAGGTTTCACTTTTCGTAAATATTTATATATACAATAAAATATATTAAATATGGTTATGTCGGAACGCCATCATCATTGCAATGAAAAACTTAATAGCAATTCTAAGGATCAGGGATCTCTACCGAAAGACGAGACGCCCCCACAAAAACCAGATCCAATCAGTTGCACCCGCAACCTTTTTTCATTTAGGCAAGCTTTAGATGCACCTAATGTTCACATTTGTTCATCCTTTTACGACTTGAATGGTAAAATATCTGATAAATCTAGTTTTTTTGATGATTTAATGAATGTTTTTTATAAACATTTGAATGATATTGAACGATTGTTATTTCCATTTAGAGAGCGATTTAATATAATATATCAACGTTCGGGGTTTCATAAATTGAAAATCCGAATTTTACCCGATATTGGGATTTTCAATTTAGGAAAATGTTGCATTATTTATGTGTAATGTTTGATTATGTTAAATCTCATACTTTCGATAATGAATCTTACTTAATCAATAAAATTTCAAACAATTTTGTTTCAGTCTTTTATAAATTTTTGTACAATCGTTTGAAAAGTTTTCCAGATGAAATATTTATTGTTTTATTGCTCATTGAGATAGATAAACATTTAATCGCACCTTTTTCGAGTAATGAGTTTTCAGAAAGATTTCTAAATTGCGGACCAAAATACTTGTTAAAAATGGGGAAAAAAACAGTCCATAATGAGTTTTCTAAATATTTTAAACTGTTACTTAATATTTCATTTATCGATTCTTCTATTAAATCCTTTTTTAATACGGATATTTCCCTAAATGAATTTAAGGAATGTCTTGTTAATTGGACTTTTAATTATTTGAAAATATAGGTATTATTGAAGCCGATAAAGAACCTTTGTGGTATGCTATCTTTTATTCTCTGAAAAGCTTAACTTTAATCAATTTTGAATTACTAACTAGATCGGAGGTGGATCTTTTTAAACATTCTAAAAATCCTAAGGGATTTTATACACTATTAATGCTTTCGAGAAGAATTTCTACAACTGATCATAGATACTATCTTTCTAATTTATTACGAAATTCACAACACCCTAGTAATATTATATTATTGCGTTGGAGAGTGTTTTTAGAAAGTAAAAGATTTTTGAACCCAAGCATTATTGATGCAGCGTTGTCTCATTTAAGCGAATTAAAAAGATCTTTAAATTACGACACATTAAAATATATTGGTAATTTATTTCATGAGATTACTGAAATAATAACTGTAAATTTTGCGAGTAAATATTATCCCGAGATATTCATTAAAAAAGAGTTCCTTCTTCATTATCCGATGTCTTCTCATAAAATTGATATTTTTGTTAAATTTAATAATTTCTTTTGTAATAATTTAAGGGACATTTTTTT
>JARRLT010000368.1:2799-5561 GCA_037386725.1 Promethearchaeota archaeon | reverse complement strand
TCTGAAATAACCTAAAAGAAAAGTGGAAATTATTAGAATAAGCCTAATTTCACTACTACTTTTCATAGTACTCTTAACCAGTTAAATACAAGTGAGCCTCTTGAACACTTTTTTTATATGATCTTTAATAAGATCCTTAATTTCCAACTTCCTTGTAATTAGTATATCTTATTTCACTTCATAGAATGCTCTCTATTACATTATTTTTGCCATTTTTTATCTATCTCGACATTGTAATAAAGTGATTTACAAAATGAGGTTAATTCAATTCTTTCCGTTTCGAATAATAATTTGATGAATTTCATTTGGGTAAGAGCATATTGGAGATTCATAGCAGTTAACAGATCGATATCATCATCTTTATTATACATAAGAATAGTTTGAGCATTCAATATTTCTTCTTCAATGTATTTTTTGTTGGTGATAAACTGAGAGGGATTTTTAACTTCTTTAAACGGAACATTAATAGAGGAGTTAATTGAAAAACCTTCCTCTCTAAGATTCTTGGTTAATTCTTTTATTTGTTCACTAAATTTTCTTGAACCGCAAATAAAATATTGATTCATCTTTAATTCTGGAGATTATTGTTTGATTTGATTTTAGAAATTAACTTTCGTAACAATATGAAAATAAAAAATCTAATCATTTAAATTAAGAAGTATAACCAATATTTCGTGATATTATAACATAGAAATTTCTTTTAAAATTTATTCAATAAAATTATGAACTATTAGATATTACAGTTCCTAGTTTTGATGTATGTATCTGTTTGATTCATATCGTCAGTGATTCTTTGGCTATCAGTTATAAACGTATTAAAAAATTACCTAATTGTTAAAGTCAATACAATTTTTAAATCTTTTTTTCCTATTTGAAGATGACTTTTTTAAATTTTTAAAAGAAATTATCAAGGATTTTATATCTACTTAGATCTTTTATTTTTTGCTTAGGTTTTAAGGACTTTCGTCTTTTGATCGAACTTTCAGGAAGTGAAGGATGCTGAATCAAAGAATAGGTAACATATCGCTCATCTTCAGTTATTAGAGAATATTTATTAAGCGAAGATGTGAGGATAATTAATGGTTTCAATTTCTCAACTACTTTTTTAATCCCAGAAATAGCGGTGTTAAGATCTTGAAAACTCTTTTGGTCATACTCAAACATACTCGTGATCCCAGAAATAATTAGGACCTTCACATTGTCTAGTTGAGTGATTTTATTTTCCAGAATCTCTACCATCTGCTCCCAGGTAAATGCCCGAGTTATAAGAATATTTCGCAACAATTCAGAGGGGTTTTGTCTTTTTGATACCGCGTACTTACTTAGTGTATAGGGATTAAAGCGGTTAAATCCATCAACAAAAGCGACCTTTACATTATCATTTTTTGTATTAAGAATGATTTGAGAATTTACACATACCCTCAATAAAATGTGTGCCATCAATTTTTTCTCTCCATAAAGTAAGTAAAGAAGATCGGTCCTAAATCCCTCTAAAAGTAATTTATCTAATATTGAATCTCCCGATGGTATAATTGGTACCTGATCCTTTTTGTGTTTCTGTTCGATCCCTGTATCAAAAGTGCTATCCATCACTTCTTAAAAATTAATCGACAAAATTAAAAAACAGATAGTCATAATTTAGTGAAGAATTAAATGAAATTCGTTTAAAAATAATCTTGATCCTATAATAATTTGACTTAAAATGGAAAATTTCCCTAGAGTTCAAGAAAATATTAATTAATTAAATAAGGATCTAAATGAAATAAAAAAGGAAAATAAGTTAATAGAGGAAGAAATCAAATTGGCAAAGCAACATGCAAAAGAGATGGAAAAAAATATAAAGAAATCATTTTGGAGTAACTTTTTGATTGGGGGATTGCTTGTTTCTGGACTATTTCTTGTTGTTGATTCTTTACAATTAAATTGGCCAACAAATCTTACAATGGGTTTTCTTATTTTAATTTTAGGTGGTCTATTATTAGCTAGTAGATATATGAAGGAAAAGAGAAAAGAAAGTAAGGGTGTAAGAAAAATTAAAAATTTAAAAGTGGAGTCTTTGAAATATAAAGGCGGTATTAGATTTTATAAAAAGAACTACGGGGAAGCCACTATTATTTGGGATGAAGCTCTTAACTTAATTTCAAAAATTCCAGAAATATTAAATGGAAAAGGAGCTATTTTAAGTAATTCAAGAAGTCTCAAAGAAGCAATTCCTTATTTTAATAAGACACTTAAGTATGAGAAAAAGAATATATCTATTTGGATGAATAAGGGAATTACATCACATAAACTTAAAGATTTTAATACGACAGTAAAATGTTATAATAAAGTAATTAAAATAGACCCAATAATAAAAAAGCTTGGAAGAATAGGGCTGAGTCCTTGAAAAAATTAGGTAGAATCGAAGAAGCTTTTAAAAGTTATGATAAAGTTATTGAACTGGATGATTCAGATTCTGATGCATGGTTTGATAAAGGAGCTACATTTATTTCGCTAGGAAATTATAAAGATGCTTTAATATGCTTGGATAAGGTAATTAAATTAAATTCAAAAGATAAGGAGGCACTAAATGTTAAAGGTGGGATTTTAATAAATTATACAATTCCTCACATATAGATTACGCAGTGGCTGCAATTACGGAATTATACAAAAATCGAGAAAAAAACTCCAAAAGTAAAAATTACATGAGGAAAAGACCTACGGTTAAGACATTTTCAAACGGGTTTAAAACCAATTTATGGTTAAACCTTCTTTTTCTTTTA
>JARRLT010000368.1:0-2769 GCA_037386725.1 Promethearchaeota archaeon | reverse complement strand
AGTATCACTTTAGCCTATAGATCAAAGGCAAATCATTTACACTGCAAAACAGAAGGATACACAGGATGAAAAGCCTTATGAATTTCGTAATCTCGATTTATATATCAAAACTCGAATAAAGACAAAACAAAAAAGAATAACTAATGGATTTATTTTAGAAATACAAAATACATTATTGAGAGATGATTTCTTCACTTAGGAAAAGAGAATTCATGTTACTAAGAATACCTTAATAAATAAACACTATTTAGTTAATATTATTGAGACCAAAATTTAGATCTGGGACGATAGAATTAATTTTATGGATATATATTAATAAGACTTTTATTATTATCAATCCAAAAAGAAATATTATTGAAATTATTAAAATACACTCCCAAAAAAGAGTTACTTTAACTATATTAATATTTGGTATAATATATAGTAAATATTGAAAATCCCCTATATTATATTTCATTGAATTAAACCAATAGATAATATTGTTTAAAGCTGATACACCTATTACTAAAAAAATACCAATAAAAACTCCAAATTTGATTTTATTGTTAAATGTTATCCATATTAAGATTATAAAGCAAACAATTAGCAAAAATAGCGTTCCAGGTGGAGCAACTATTAACACTTGTGAAGGTGTAATATAGTAAGGATCTGTGTGTACATAACTTTGAGAATAGTACTAGAGCAATCACCCAAACTATATATCTAGATGAGGGAACGTGTTTAGATAAAAACTGGGTTAAATAAAATAAAAAAACTAATGGCAATAGGTTAAATAGGAATTCAATCAATTCAATGTTTTTAATCAAATTATGTAAAAAAAGATTAGATAAATAGAGGACAATAAAACCAAACAATAAGATTAATCCTTTTTTCCAAGTTTTATTTATTAACACGATTTCTATCTCCAAATTACATTCTTAGGATAAATGATTTACCAAATTTGCAAATAAGTAATATAAAATTAAGACATTGCTTTTATTTAAATATTAAATATTAATATAAGTATAAAATGCAAATTTCCTATTGGGTGAAAAAAAGTGGAATTTTTTTCAAAAAAATTGGAAGACATAGACTTTTCTGATGTACAAAGTCTAGTTGATAATGAAATCCCCGAATCTTATGATTTAGATTATAAAGAAGATTATCCTAAGGGAAATGTGTTACCAAAATTAATGATTGGTTTGAGTAATGCTACTGGAGGATTTATTATTATCGGGATAAAATGTAAACCGAATACCAATATACCTGATTTTATTTGTGGAGTAGGAAAAGGTGAACATAAAAACAGAGTGACAAGTATGGCGTATGCCAACTCTCAACCTAAGATTTGGCCGAAAGTTCAAGTAATTGAGCATAAGCAAGATTCTACCAAAGATCTAGTTATAATAAAAGTCAATGAAGCAAATGAACCTATAATGTTCACACAAGGAAATAAATTCCCGATTCGAATTAATGACAAGATAGAATATGCAGATCAACCATTAATAAAAAAATTATTTTCAAAAAAGAATTTAAAAGAAAGAATTGAACAAGAGTTACATGAAATTCATAATAGTCAAAAAAATGAATTTTTAGATAAAATAAGATCAGATCCTGCAAATCGATACATCTCGATAAATTTCATTTCTTTTCCTTTTCATAGAGGAAAGATCCTAATAAACATTAATGACAAAGAGGTAGAAAAACTTATTCAGTCTCTTTATAATAAAATTACTCATAGATTATATGAGCGATTAATAAGTTTTGATAACTATATTCGCGATTTTAATTATATGGGAAATTATTTCGATGCAAAATTCGTTAAATCAAATAAAGAAAAAAAGATTTTTTCGAATTTTAAGATTTTTGAAACTGGAAAAATAGTGTGTTCATTATCATATCTTGCAAGGAAAGGAGAAGATCTTAAGAGTTCCTTAGATGGTAATTATGATGAAATTAAAATAGATAAAACGACCGCATACCATTCAGCATATCTAAATGATAAAAATGCAGTTGCCTTGATTGTTTTATTTTTATATCTCTCCAAACTAATATATAAAGATAGATTTGAGGGAAAACTATATACTTCATTTAGATTTTTGACAAGAGATTATAAGATCTTTATGGAAACAGGTCAAGGATATTATGATTATAGTAATACCAATGATTTTGATATAGAAAAGACAATCTATACAAGAGATTTAGGTGAAAGATCTAGTTATGAAACTATAGTTGAAGGGTGTCTTAGGAATTTCCTAAGATATTTTGGTTATAATTTGGGAGATTTGGATAAAATGACCATAATCTTTAAGAGCACTCTTAATTGGTATTTGGATTCACTTTTTAAGAAGAAAAAATAATTAGATTGATTATTTGAGGAAAGAATTATTGATTATAAATTATAAAAATTATGGGAAAAAAAGAGTCTATTAACATTTTAGTCATGACAATTTACTTTTAACTTGTTGGTATCATCTTCAAAAAGAAAACGTTGTTAAGGATTTAATATAAGGGATTTAATTGGGATATATTTCTTATAATAATACAAGTTTCAAAAATTGTGATCAGTAATAAATAAATGTCACAAATCAGTATTAAATATTGACATTTACTTATTAGAGTTCACTAGTTGTCAAGCATAATAATTGTCATTAAATTCCCCTTTTTCTAAGACATTTTCAATATGCTTACTATAATCTATCTTAGCAAATATATAGCCATTTAATTCATTATATTTCGAAAAAAACTATTTTACTGAAATTTTTAAAACCTATTTTAGAAACTTTGAAA
>JARRLT010000367.1:0-7123 GCA_037386725.1 Promethearchaeota archaeon | reverse complement strand
AAACCCCATGGATAAAGAAAACTTCTATTACTATAATTAATTGTTCCTTGGATAGATATATATATTGCTTGTTTTGTCCAAAGATACGGATCCAATGCGAATAAAGCAGATGATTCCATTAATTTTGGAATTATTAATATAAATAATAAAATAAGAGAACTTGTTATTATAATAATATCTTTAAATAGTTCATTCTTTCTAAGTATCAAAAAGTTATGTATCTTCTTAAATCCATTAATAAGCTTTTTACCTTTTAGAATTAAAATTATAATAAAAAGCATTATTGGAATTAACATAATTGAGATTATATTAAAAGCGTTAAAAGTGATTAATAAGTATGAGTAAAAAGTTAAAAAACTTAAACCTAAAGTTAAATCAATTAAAACTTTATCTCTTAAGGGGATCTTTCTTAATTTATTATTAAAGAATCCCAATAAATTGAATATTATAGATCCAATTCCAAAAAAAATTTTCTATTTGGGCTTAATATATTGTTTTATAAGATTTTAATTAAATAATAATTTATATCTTCCTTTTTTATCTAAGGACGGTTCATTATAAAAATCCTTCCTCGAAGGAAACAAAATTCTCATCCAAGGAAAAATTCTTTAATATTCTTCCCTTAAATAAGATATGTGGTTAGAATTATTAAAATCAATATTAACAGAAAATTTTGGAGATAAATTGAAGGAAATAATTTCTAAATTAGGTATGAATATTTTAGAATTCTCTGAGGAATCAAGAATTCCCGAGGGAACATTATATAAGTTAATTTCTGATAATCAGAGAGATTTTAAAAAGTCAACATTAGTCGCCATAATAAAGGGAATTAGGAAACTTGAAGGATATAGTAATGGGGATTTTATTGGAATTATTACGACTAGAGGAGCTTTAGATTCGCTAGGAAAATTTATTGAATTTAAAAACGAAGCAATTAAAATCAAGGAATATCCTTCCACAACCATTGAGGAGGAAATAATTAATGGGGTTAGAGCAGAAAAAGAAGGTGCAAAGGGATTGGTTTGTGGACCCATTGCTGCTTCAACTCTGGAGAAGGTTGTAGATATTCCAATTACGTCATTGAGGTTTGAGGAGGGTCCTTTAATCAATTCTATTGATAATTTATTAAAAAAATTATAGAGTATTAAATCTTTGATAATTTAGATTAAGATAGAAATTAGTGTAGGATTAGTAGACAAATGAAAAAATTTAAGAAGAAAAGAACTAAATGTGAATATTGTGGTAGAATAATTATTAAAAGTTATGAATATTCTATTCATGATATGCTATTATGTCAAACATGTTTTATTAAATATTTAAAAGGGAAGATTCGATTTAAAAAACAAGAATTATAAGCCAAAACACATTTTTTAATTTTCAAAATTCTTATCCCAGCCGATTCTTATGTTATGTTCTTTTATACTAAACTCTCGTCTTACAAACATATCAATAAAAGTATTGATTTTATCTGCTAAGAAATTAGAATGATATAACAAAAACAAATACATATCTCTCTCTTAATTTGTTAAAGAAAACAACATTTCTTTTGTATAATAATACATTAAACTATTTATATGAAAAATTCATTAAGTATAGATTTGGAGGATTGGTATCATCCTGAATTTGTAAGACACCATATACAATTAAATCCTATTCCCCAGATCGAGGAATCTATTAGTTCAATTTTAAAACTTTTCAAAAAATATGATATTAAAGTAACATTTTTTGTTTTAGGAGAAATAGCAAAAAAACATTCTAATTTGATTAAAAAAATTCATGCAAATGGTCATGAAATTGCTTGTCATTCAATGTACCATATACCAATTGGAGATCTAGGGTATAAGAGATTATCTACTGATATAAAAGAATTTAAAAAAATTATAAAATCTATATTAGGTGAAGATTTTAATATATATGGTTTTAGAGCTCCAACCTGTTCAATTAATGAAAATAATTCAGAGTATTTTTATAAGTGTTTAATTAATAATAATTTTATTTACGATTCAAGTCTAGTTCCTACAAAATTCTTTTATTATGGGGTAAGGAATACTCCTCTGAAAATTTATAAACCGAATATAAAAAATTTAAATCTTAATGATCGGAAATCTAAGATTATAGAAGTTCCATTAAGCATAACAAAAATATTAAATTTAAAAGTACCAATATGCGGTGGTTTCTACTTTAGATTAATTCCTTACACATTATATAAAATTTTATTAAAGAAAATAAATTCAAGGAATACCCCCTTTTTTATATATATTCATCCATGGGAAGTCTATCCTAAAACCTTTAGAGTAAAAGAAATGAATCCAATTAAGTATTTCGTAACTTATTATGGGATTAAGAGGAATTTAAATAAAATTGAAAGATTATTAGAAGATTTTCAATTTGATACGATTAAAAATATTATTAAAAACTATTTCTTTGACGTATATTGAATATTAGTGATGATATAAATAAAATATCATTTTTGAGTATAAATTTAATATATCTAAAATGAAACTTTTTGAATTTATTTCATAAAAAACTCCTGACATGTTATATCTTGAATCAAATATGTTTGGTGGAATGTTCCAGAGTAAATTTAATTCTATTTCTTTCATGATAATAATACTTAAATTTGTTCAATTTTATTTTCTTTGAATCTCTTAAATGTAAAATTCTAATAGAATTATTTACATACTGTTTTATAGAATTTTTTAAAGCTCTTACAGAAAAATCAATATCTTCATGATACATAAAATAAGATTCATCAAAACCACCCAAGTTTTTAAACAATTCTTTTTCTAATAGAAAAGCACAACCTGATGTTACTTCTGTTCTTAATATCTTATTAGTTTTTGAAGTGTCAATATTAGAAAAACCTAAAAAATTTATATTTCTTCTCGAATGTTGATATTCTGAATCGATATTACAGATTCTAGGACCTAGTATAATTCTTTCATTTTTAAGTTCCTTTAACCAAAAATAAGACTCTACCAATTTTTTTAAAAAATCTCTCGGCACCACAACATCGGGATTGGAAATCAATATATAATTATATTCACTTCTTACAACACCAAGATTATTTCCTCTTGCATACCCCGGATTTCCAAAATATTTTATGAATTTAATTTGTTTAGTATTAATCTTCGTTCTTTTCATTAATTCTTTAATTTCCTTTATTTTTTTATGACCCCAGATTATAAGAACTATTTCGAAATTTTTAAAGGATTGATTTAAATAACTTTTAATACATTTAATAAAAAATTTGTTGTAATCCATAGGGCCAACTATAATTATAGAAATATGTGGATCAATTTTCATACTAAGATTCATTTATAAAATTCTAATTTTTTAAATTTCAAATAAATATAAGTATTTAAGACCTAAATTTATTCTTTTAAAATTTTTTATCCCTAATAATTTATTTCACATTTATAAATTAATTTTTTTAGAATTTTGTTGGAAAATATTTTATTAGATTTAGCTTAATTTTTTGATAAACTCCTAATGTCACTATTTTATACTTTAAAATAATAAAATCAGGGAATTATTTAATAAATAAAAAATCTTTCTTAATTTAATCATTAAATCTCTGATAAACGTAGATATCTTTTTTCAACTTTCTTTAAAATTTTACCCCAATTATATTTGGATTCAACTAAATTAGTTATGTTATTTTTAATAACCTGCAAAATTTTTGGATTACCTTTTAGATAATAGATATATTTAATCGTATCTGTCATAATATTACTCACAATAAATCCATGAACTTCATGTTGAAAAATTAAACCTTCGACGGCTTTTTCTGTAGAAATTATTGGCACCCTTCCTGATAAATAATCAATCATTTTTGTATTAATTCCTGTACCTCTTAAAATTGGAGCAATAGCGATATCTGCACAATATAAAAAATCTGTTAACTCTTTTATAAATCCTAAAAATTTAACATTGCGTTGATCTTCGAATCTTGGCATACTTCCTGCTATTAGGAATAATATTGAATCATCTTTTATCCGTGGTGCGATATAATCCTTAATTAAATCGATAGTTTCCTTATTTGCAAAATTTACATTATAAGATCCATGAAAAATTATAATAAATTTATTTTTTGGAATTTTTAAGTTTTTTCTCGCTTCAGTTTTACTAATTTGCTTATTGTAAATATCTTTTTTATAACCTAATCCACTAACAATCACTTTATCTTCATTCAAACCGAATATTTCTATTAATTCCCTCCTTTCTTCCTGACTAATAGCATTTATATTAGATGCTAACTTTACACCAAATTTTTCTAAATAATAAATAAATTTGATATATAAAAATCTTAAAATCTTAGGGATTTTTTTCCAACTATAAAATCCAATCTTCCTGGCATATTCTGATTCAATATTATGCGCATTATATGAAATGGGAACATTAAATATTCTTAATGAATTTAGACCAAAAAGAAAGTCACAATGAATAAGATCAATCTTATAATTTTGGATTATTTCATGAACTTTCTTTAGTCTGTTTTTTCTTGACCGGATTAATCTTATTATAAAAAATAAGAGGTTGAAGAACAAAAACATTGAATTTCTCTTTATCATGAAAATATTTCAAATTGTTATACATTCGATTAAATGATGCATGATTTTTATCAAAATAACAATGTGATGTAGCTATAAAAAGAATATTAATCTTTCCTTCAGCATTCATTATAACATAGTAAATTTAATATTAAGGATAAAATTTTAGTAAAATCTGAAAGGAATGTTTATTATTCAAATTTTCTCAATACTAAAGTAAAAATATTAGATTTATAAAAATAATAATTCTTCTATTGCTGAACTGAATTCTTAATGATATCTAATTTACAGAAATTTAAATCTATCTCTATTAAAGTTTCATAATTGGGGAAATCATTCTTTTTTCAATGAAAATTGAGTATATACTTTTTGGTAAGATCATGATTAATAATAATTAAATTACATGTTTAATCTCATTATATAGATTCTAACTTTGAAGGACGATTGTAAATAATAAAATAAGTAATTTTTAAAAAGTAAAAATTCAAACTAATGACTAAAATGAATATTCTTATAATTTTTCCTCATGGAGATGCTTTAAATACCAATAGTGGAGCTAGTACTAGAGTCTTTCATTTTGTTGAAAGTTTAGTTAATAATAATCATAAAGTTTCATTATTGCATCAATCCAATTCCAATAAAAGTAAAGATTTTACCTTTAAAAAGAACATTTCTGAGTTTACATATAAAAATCTTAGTTTTTTAGGAATTCCAGATTACTATCTAAAGGATCTCAACCCTTTTTTCATAATTAAGTTATACAAGATAATAAAAAGTAATAATTTTGATATCATTCAAATTGAATTTCCATGGGGTTTTTTTGTATCAAAATTGCTAAAAAACAAGAATAGTTCTCTTATTTATAGTTCATATGGTATAGAAAGTAGATTTATCGATGTAGCCCTAAAAAACCCCCATATCGAAGATCGACCACTCGTTAAGCGAGCCGTCCATGAAGAGGAGAATGGCACAGGGGCCCCCGTAGAACTCAAAGTTCATCAGCATCAGCTTCTCCCTTTCTGCCTCGTCACCCCGCGTCACGCGGAGGAATTAAATTTACCAGAGAATAAGATAATTGCGATTTTTCATGGTAGTTTACCTCATCCTCCTAATATAGAAGCTTTTAAACTAATTAAAAATTATATCTCACCTAAAATCAACATGAATAATTTGCTTTTTGTTTTAGCTGGGAAAAATTTAAAAAGTTACAGTCAAAAAAAGGTAATAAGTCTTGGATTCGTTGAGGATTTAGAAAAGTTACTCCTCTGTGCGGATTTTGCAATAGTTCCTATCTTAAGTGGTGAAGGACAGAAAGTTAAATGTTCAGATTATATTGTAACTGGTTTACCCTTTATAAGCACAAAAAAGGGTATTCAAGGTATAGATTTTTTAAAAGATAAAGAAGATTGTTTAATTGTAGATAAGGTTGACCAAAATTTCATTTTAGGGATTTTGAAATTATATGAATCAAAGGAATTAAGGGAAAAAATGCATGAATCTT
This sequence comes from Promethearchaeota archaeon, assembly GCA_037386725.1. GTDB lineage: Archaea > Asgardarchaeota > Lokiarchaeia > Sigyniarchaeales > SOKP01 > JARRLT01. The sequence continues at coordinate 1,069 of JARRLT010000367.1, read as the reverse complement.
TAATAAAAAAATCAAAATATCTAAAAAAATCAACTTTAGATAAAAAGCTTTTCAATTTTTACGAATTTTTGGTTAAAAATTAATAGTTTAAATATATCTCAAAAATTAATCCTTATTATTTCCTTTTAACCAAAATTCATTACTCTCTATTATTTTGAAATTATCTCAATTCTAAATTTTGATTCTCTCTTATTAAAAATGAATTAAATTAGGGATTTATAAAAATCCAAGTACTTATTTAATATTGCTGAAAAAGAATAGTTATTAATTACGTAATTACGACCATTTTTCCCCATTTTTTGCTCCAAATTTTTATCGAAAAGAATCATATTTATATATTTTGAAAGTTCACAATAATTATTTGGTGAAAATAAAAATCCATTTATTATATGCTTTATTATTTCTTTCATTCCACCCAATTTAGATCCTATAACAGGTGTTTGACAAGCCATAGATTCAACCAATACGATTCCAAAAGCTTCTGTATTTTCCTTCTTTAACTTTATGGACGGTAAAATTAATACATTTGAAATATTATAAAATTGAATTATTTTTTCCCTGGATTGGTATCCTAACCATTCAATTTTACTGTTTAAGTCATATTTCTTAATCAATTTTTTCAAAAATTCTTTATAATTATCATCCTTAATGGTATACGTTTTTCCAATGACAAATAATTTAAAATTATCTTTATTGAATTGTCGATTTAAAATATTTAAAGATTTAATTAAAACGTGTAAACCTTTTTGGGGTGTAATTTTCCCAACAAATAAAATTATTTTCGTTTTTTCATTGATACAGAGTTTACTTTTAATATTAGCAACTTGAGTTTTTGAGAATGGTTTAAAGATATTTGTATCTATAGGCTGGCCTATAACCATCTTAGGGATAAGATTTTTAGAAGGAAGATATTTTATTTTATATAATCTCTGTTTTGCTTTTTCTGTCATAGTAATTATCCCACTTGAGTTTCTAACTACAATCTTAGAGAGAAATCTTACTATTACGTTTTTACTGTACCATGTGTGAGTACTTACTTGCGACAGGTGTAAAGTGTATTTGAATTTTT
>JARRLT010000366.1:0-3310 GCA_037386725.1 Promethearchaeota archaeon | reverse complement strand
ATCTTGCCAAGGAAGGCAATGTTTATTATGATGTTCGCATTCAGCAAATACACAATCAGTCTCAGTAAAACTATATACATCTAATACTTGGCTTTTTGGGATTCCTAAAACTTTCGACATGATTTCTCTAAACTTTTCGGGTGGAACCGATTCTCCCGAAAAAGTTTTCCATCCTCCACCAGATACAAGGATAGATCTCTCATCAAGATTGAATGCTTGACCTGTTTTTTTATAATATTCAGTTAATGTGCCAAACATTAACGGAATAGAACCACCAATCCATCCGATTCCCTTCTCGGAGATGTTAGAATTTAAAAATCCAAACGTTGTTTCAGGATCAAATTCAAAAATTTTACCTCTTTTTTGATCTTCGGGAGAAGCGAATTTCAATGTATAAACTCGCTTATCCATAGGTAATATATTGGCCACATTGAAAATATATCCCATATGATTCTGAGATTTTGATATTTTATCTTCAACTGTTAATCGTTTAACAGGTTTTGGTTGAAAAAATAAAGAATAATTATAATCTGCTAAACTACATAGTTCTTCTAATACAAAATGAAACATTTTAAAAAATCTAGTAAGATTTATTTTATCACGTCCAATTACAGATGGATCGCCCGAAGTGCCGCTAGAATTTGTCCATGCTTGAATTTCACTTTCAGGTACACAAAGAAACTCTTTAGGATTGCCCGAATTTCGCTTAAAATTTCCAGTTGTTAGATATGGTATATTTCCCACATCTTCAATAGACTTCAAATCTCGATGAGGATTAAAGTTTTCTTGTTTACATAACTGTCTGTATAGATCGCAATTTTTCATCTGATATAACAAAGTTTCTTTAATAGCTTCAAACTTTTCTTTTTTAACAACACTCTGATCTTCTCTACAAAAATAATCTTTCCCTTTTTCAATTAGACTATCGATTTTCATAAGTTTTCTTCATTTAATTTTTTATGAATACTCTAAATTTAGTAAAAAAACTTCTATTTAAAATTTCACATCTAAATTTGGATTTGTAATGTTAGAACGAAATATTACATCAATACCTTAATACGAGTTTACTTTTCTGTATATTATAAATAAAAAATAGTAATTTTTAATTTTGAGAAATTATTTTTGAGAAATTATTCTCCCCCAACTAAAGTAACAAAAGTCATACTATTGAAATAATAGTCCATATTTCTTGTGCCATAAATCTCTCCTCCCGAACCTATAATCATTCTGGGTACATCCTTTCCGATTGTGTCATCAATTATCTTTACAATCTTTGGAAGATTATCACCATACGCAAACAAACGAATGGCACAATCAAACCCTAATAGAAATCTTGGTGTTGTTATACCTTCCATAGCTTCTCTAACAGATTCTTCAGCGGTTTTCTTTAAGATCCCAATATTACTTTGGAATATTTCAATCTCTTTTGGTACTTTATCAAAAGGAAATCCAGTATTTATTAAACTATCAAGTCCAGGATCAGTGATAGTGGCAGTTAAATGAACATATTCATTTTCATTTGATTTTTCTCTAGTTCCCAGAATTGTGTGATAATTCAAATAACCAGATCCTTTTAGTTCTCTTAATGAATCGATATTAATCCCGGCTGTCTTACATAATCCTATTAAAGCAGGCTCATCATTAACCTTTAAGAGAAAGTTTCCAATATTTTTTGTTGGATAACAAATTTTCCCTGTTGATTCTGCACCTGCTTTAAAACCAAAACCAAACTTAGTGGACCTTTGAGGAGATATAAAAGCTCCAACAATATTATCTTCTGCCACTTGATCGTTATAAAACTCTACAGAATCATAATCTCTAACGTTAGTTGCTATATTTCCAATAATGCGATTATTCCATCCTAAATTATATAATTCTTGTAGTAATTCCTGAACAGAAGGCATTCCTAATCCCTCTTCTTTAAACTCTTCAAGTTGCCTTTTAAAGAATCGTGATACTAATCTTGAAAACATAGAAACTACTCGACTATTAAGAGATTCTTGTTTATTCATCGTTTCTGGAGGAAATTTTATTCCATCTTGAAACATTAACATAAATCTCCCAGGATCTGGTTCTAAATCATTGTAAATATTATATATTTCTTGAGCAATCTTTTGATATTCTAATCTTGACATTCCATAATTATAAGTTTCATCAATTGATAAATCTCCACTAAGTAGCATCACACCTACACTTCTTAATGCAAATCTGTTGTTCACTAAAATACCATTAGCTGTACTTCCAATTAAGGGAATATGGGAACCTAGTACTTCCCTTACACCTCTTAGAACTTCAGAATAGTTAAAATGCAAACGAGTCAATGAATCCACAGCTAGTATTGCTAATCTAGGATTTGAATTAATATCCTCAAGTGCTTGTCTAGCAGCATGTTTTCCAGCAATGAATCCATCTCTATTTGTTGACATTCCTACTCCAGCATTGATCATCTTTTTATACCTTCAAAATTTATATGGTTCTAATTTTTTCTTTTTTATGGATCTTTTAAAGTGTTTCTAAAAACATTCTTATTTTATCTGTAAGTTTACCGAATTCTTCCATCATTTCTTCAAGAAATACAACAACTTTTTCCTCTTTGGCATCTAAAGTTTTTTGATATTTCTGAATCAACTTTTTATCTGTCTTTGAAATATCAGCAACAAGCTCTCCTTCTTCCTCAATGATTTCTTTTGTTTCGGGTACTTCCTTTTTCTCAACTCCTTGAATTTCATCTGCTTCTTCTTCAATATCTTTGAAAATGATTTGATGTCGCTCAACTATTTTGTTCTTTTCTAATATGGGAAATGATTCTGGTTCATTTCCACTCTCTACTACTTCGATACTGGCACCATATAATTTTTCTTGTGATTTAATTCTTGTTGCGGATACACCTGCAAAATATCTATCTGAAATATCAGCTTTTAAACCGCTCCAAACCCAAATTTTTGGTCTCTTCATGTGTTTATCTACAATAATGTAAATATTATCTTTTGAAAGCTTTATTTCATCCGTAGGAATAATTTCTTGGTCTTTTATCTTATATAAAATTATACTCATTTGATCTAATCACCTTAAACTTTTGCAATTCTATTTGCCCAATTATTAATTCTTGATTTATATTCAATAATTTGTTGAGAGTCCATGATTTCATGGTCATTCTCTAGCTCTCGAACACTTTTCGATATGTCAAAAAGTGCAAGGGATCCTCCAATCTTATTTAAAATGGAATCTTTCAAGGTATCTAAGATATTAGATAAATCTGCCTTAGACATTGTGTTGAGTTTCATCTTTAAAGCATTAAAAATTCTTAATA
>JARRLT010000365.1:0-3582 GCA_037386725.1 Promethearchaeota archaeon | reverse complement strand
CAAACTGAGCCAAGCAGATATCACGGTTACCACATATGAGAAAATGGATTCGATCCTTCGAAACTTCTATACAAAAGAATGGATCTATGACATTTCTACGATAATCATTGATGAAATCCATGTGATTGGGGATGATAATAGAGGTCCACGCCTTGAATCCTTAATTGTAAGATTAAACGAATTTTTAGGACACCCTCAAATTATCGGACTTTCAGCTACTATAGCGAATCCCGAATTTTTTACTTCTTGGCTAAGTTCGTTAGGAAATAAAACTACACTTATAAGGTCTGAAAAACGTCCTGTTCCATTACATTATCACATCGAAGTCTCTCAAAATAAAGATTCTACCATTAAAAAATACATTAAATCAACCTTAAAAAAAGAAGGTCAATTGCTAATTTTCCTTAATACCAGAAAATCTACGCAAAAATTAGCTTCAACTCTGAAAGATCTTACATTAAAAACCTTAATCCCCGAAGAAAGAAAGGAATGCAGAAAGTTAAGAAAAATCTTATCTGAAATTCGAGGGGGAAATTATCAACTTCAAACCATTATTGAAAATGGAATTGCGTTCCATCATGCAGGATTACTCCCAAAAGAACGTAAAATCATTGAAGATAATTTCAGAAAGCGAGTCATAAAAGTTATATGTTGTACTACCACTCTTTCAGCTGGGATTAATACACCCGCTCGAATGGTGATCTTAAAAGAATTTAAGCGATTTGTAACATCGGGATACAATATCCAAAATTTTAAGGGGTTTTACGAGAATGGAGATGGATTTTCTTATTTTAAACCATTTTCTTCTAATGAAGTCTTCCAAATGCTTGGGAGAGCCGGACGCCCCGGACTCGACACAAAAGGATATGGGATAATTTTGGTTTCTAATGTAGAAGAGCGAGCGTGGATTGAAGACCATTTTTTCAAGGGATTTGCATTCGATCAAAACCTTATTCCAAAATATGAGGATTTAACATCGGGATTGAACAGTATCAACATTTTAAAAGAACAAGTTTTACTTAGAATTTTTGAAGAGAAGCAAATTACGTTAGAAGAGTTGTTTAAGTTCTTTAAGAAGACCTTTTTTTGGTACTGTATAAGTCAAGAACAAGAGAAGGCTAAAATCCCTATTGAAGAATTACTAATGATTAAAGAGATCTCTCCCCAAAATATTTTAAAATTACATTCTAATCCCCAAGTAATCCAAAAAATAAGGTCGCATCAATTAAAGATTCAGATCTCCTCTATTAATCGAAATCTTATTTCGGGACACATCAAAACAAATTATGGGGTATTCGAATGTGAATTCAATACCAATAAAGGAGTGAATTGTTCTTGTGGGTTTAATAACGGAATTTCCGATAATTTCGCCACCCAAGACTTAGTGTTTGAATTTTGCGATCATATCACGGCCTTCTTAGTCTATTTATTAGATCATCCAAACGAAAAACTCCAAAAGTATGTGAATGATATTATTCCAAGATCCATCAAGGACCACTATATTTTGAGCTATTTGTTGCAGAAAGGCCTAATTCTTAATGAGAATGGAAAATTGAAATGTTCGCAATTTGGAAAACTTATCATTCGATTATATTTATATCCTGAATCGGGAGTTATGATCCGATATATTTTAGAACATCAAACTATTGAGAATTTTCAAGAATTAGTGAAGGTTGCCTATGAAATTACCAAAACAGAAGGACGAATTCGAAATAATAAGTACTTTCAACCTCTTTTAGAATGGATTGATGAAGAGCCAATTGAAAATATCCTCGATCTGCATAAAATTATGGCCGGAGATCTGTATTCTTTGAGGGATAGTGTTGAAAGAATTATAACCTTTATAGGAATTATCGCCTTTCATTTAGGATCAAGTGGACAAGATATTAAAGAGAAAATGGAAAAAGTAGCTGAAATGTGTGAAACTCTTCGAATCCGAGTGAAATATGGGATTAAAGAAGAGTTATTTGATTTGGTGATTCGATTACACCAAGTAGGAAGAGTTAGGGCTCGAATATTGTTTAATTCCGGATATCATACTTCTTCTCAAGTCTTAAATGAAAGCCCCTACACTCTTAATCGCAAAACGGGATTAGGAGTGAATTTATGTAAAAAAATCCTTAAAGATTGGTATTAAGAAAGCTTATTCTTTGAGATTTCTAAAGAGATATATTAGAAGAAATTATTATGAAAAATCCAGAATTTGAAAATATTTATCAAACTTATCGAAGAATTGGGTTAGCTAAACATTCAAAGTTTAATATTACTAATATTGAAATAATTCTTCACACGCGTTTAAATTTTAACTCAAAAATTGAAGCAATTGCTGATATTTGGTTAATAGATATGAATGATAAGAATCCGATAACAACATTAAAGTGGAGAATCAAAGTGGCAGAGCAAACAAATGAGATTGAATTTGAATAGCCCTTTTTTTCTTTTTATAAATTCTTATTCTAGCAATCTTGTGAGCTCTCATTCTCATAATTCAGAAGAAGACTCAAAAATAAAGCTTAGATTTCAATTAGAACAAGAAATTAATAGCCAAATTGACATTAAATTAAAACGTAATGAATTTGATAAGCATGATTACCTTCAAATGATAAAGGAAATACGCCAAATTATAAAAGAATGCTCCTTTATTTCGGATCAAGAAAAAGTGGATTATTGTAAGAGTGAACGGTATTTTATGAAACTATATTTAAAACGAATTTTAAGCGATTAAGCCTATTTTTTCTTTTTAAAATAATGTCTACTTAATTTGTTATGAGTAGTCATAGCGAAGTAAACAACGAGAAGAAAATAAAGATTTTTCCAGAAAGAATTAAATTTCCAAAAATAAAATTGGAAGTTCCTCATCTCATTCTACCTTTTGCCTTCATTCCACCTCAGATTTATAAAGTTCCCCAACTTGATATAGATAAAAATCGGCAAGAATTCAAAAGAATCTTAAAAAAAGAACTCAAAAAATTCTAATATAAAATTTAAAATTTCTTTTTTCGCTTTTTTTCATTTTCATAAATGCTTCGGATAATAAAAAACAACTCCTCAGCGTTATCAATAAAAACGATTTGAAAGGGATACAATTTCCCGAACTCAGAGATTTTTTTCTTAAGTAATCGTTTTTCCCCCTCTATTCTTTCTTCATAATTAAGAAAATCAATAGCGATTAGAACCAATTCATACTTATTTGAATAACCTGAGTAGTTTTTTAACTCCTCAATTTTCATATTGTTAGCATTTTGAATGAATATGATTACTTTTCCAAATAGTTCAATATCATAGACTATCGGTTCAACAGTAAAAGATATGCAGTTCTCATTTAATTTTCTTCTTAGGCCATACTTCATATCAAGATTAATGTTAAGAATAATATTTTTATTTTTATTTGATTTCCCTATTGTTTGGTCTTTCTTTTGGTCGTGAGAGAATCCTATAAGATTTGATTGCACATTTTTCTTGGAAACGGTTTGCTTTTTATAGTGATCTGATGAATTTTTATATTTCAGGTTATAATTCATTCGTTTTAATTTGTTTAAGGCGATATTCAGATAAATCTCATCTTGGGTATCCTTACAATAT
>JARRLT010000364.1:0-4204 GCA_037386725.1 Promethearchaeota archaeon | reverse complement strand
CTTTTTTGGGGTTTTATTCACGGTCATACTCAGAAAAGTGATGGGATGATTCCAATATCTGATTATTTTCAAAACTTAGTCGATGCAGATTTAGATTTTGGGACCAATACAGAACACGATCGCTTATGGGAAACAAAAAATCAAGATTTTCTTGAAATAAAGAAGTTTGTAGAAAAAATCAACGAAGAAGGTAATCTTTTAAGTCTATTCGGCTATGAGTGGGGTTCTTGGTATTCAAGATTCGGAGACATTTGTATCTATCATAAAAATGATACAATTCCAATTTTGCGTTCAGAATTAAATAAATTTAACTCCACTTCAAAGTTAATTAAAAATCTAAAAAAATATAGAGGGAAAGTACTGTTAATAGGGCATCATACAGCATTACGCCCCGGATTTAGGGATTGGAGGTGGTTTGATGCCGATCTCGAACGATTGGTTGAAATTTATTCATGTTGGGGAAATCAAGAATATTCGTTTTTTCAGGGAAATCCACTCCCTCCACGATATAAGTTCTTTGGATATGGTAGATATGCTCGTAAGCGAGGAGCTATTTTGGAGAAAAAAGGAAGTTTTGTCCAAGATGCCTTAATGAAAGGATATAAATTAGGTTTCACAGCAGGGGGGGATGACCATTTCGGAATTTACCCTTCTGGCCCTGTTGATCCCGATAATGGAATTTATCCTCCAGGAATTATGGCGATATGGGCATCTAATTTAAATAAGAAAAATCTGTGGAAATCTTTAATCAGTCGAAAATGCTATGGTACAACTGGTCCAAGAGTGATAATAGAATTTTTCATTAATCATTATGAAATGGGAGATATCTGTAACGTACAAGATGATAATGATCTTGTGCATAAAAGAAAAATAAAATTTAAGATAATTAGTAGTCAAAGGATAGAAAAAATCCATCTGGTTCGAAATAATGAAATCTATAAAGAATTTACTCCTGAAAAGGAAATTATTGAGAGAAATTTATATGATAAACAAGATTTTTTCAAATACTCGTTCATGAACTTTAATAAATCCGAGAAAGTTATTTTTTACTATTTAAGGATATTTTTAGAGAGAAATCAAATGGCTTGGATATAGTAACAGTACCGACTAAAATTTGGGAAAATTTGTCGTACTATTAAATCTTTAAGGGTTGACTTATATGGCAGCTCAAGAATCTAAAGCAACGACTGTAAATATTTGTGATAAATGCGGAAGCGAAATGATTCAACGGGTAATTTCTTTAAGAGATGGGGATACAGTTCGACATAAAAAAATTCTACAATGCAAAATCTGTCGGCACTGGATTTCAATATAAAAAGGCTTATTTTCGAAATATTGTAAAATCTTGATATATTCTTCAAATTAAATTTTTATGAAGTAATATCTAAAAGATTATTTTTATCATGCTAACTTTTGAAAGAATCCAAGATAATATTGATTTAATTAAGGAGAATCGTAGAAGAACTAACATTATAAATAGTTTAACAATAAGTAATGATACACGTACCAAATTTGTTTTAATAGATGCTAATTATCCTTTTGATGATATTGATCAGCTCCATGAAACTTTAGGAAGCGCAAAAAGAACACTATTATTTTCTCATTTTCATCTTGATCATACTGCTCATGCTTTTTATCATCAAAAGAAGTATAATGTGCCTATTTATATTCCCATACAAGAAAAAGATTATCTTACTGACCTAAATAAGTTAATGGAGGTTGTAGGCATTTCTGACTTAAATATCGAAGAATCTTATAAAATATTGGTCAAAAAGTATATGAAATTTCAAGAATGCCCAACGGTTAACACATATATCCCTGGAAGAGATAATTTTGAAATTGGGGACATTGTTATAAAGTCACTTCATATTCCTGGACATTCTCCTGGACATACTGCTTTTCAAATTGAAAACAACCATAGAGATAAGGGCATTTTATATGTTTCTGATATTGGATCGCATCCTTACTATGGGGATTTTAACAGTGATTTAGATCAATACAAAAAATCAATTGATTATTTAGAGCAAATATATCTTTCTGGTGAATATATTTTAATCCCTGCCCATGGAACGATATACAGAGAGAAGGATGAAAATTTTTTTAATAGAATTAGAAAAAGAATAAATAAAAATCGAGAAAAAGTTCTAAAAGCCCTTAGTAGAAAAAAGGCAAAAACTCTGAAAGAAATGGTTGAAGAAAGAATAATAACCCCAAAGGAAAGGGTTTTTGAACCTATTCGTGGTATGTACTTTTTATGGGATGGGGGAATTATATATCAACATTTAAAAGAACTTGAAAAAGAAAACAGAGTATTGAGAACAGAAGGAACAAATTTTCTAACTCAAAAATTTAAGCTAATTTAATTTTAAAGGAGAAATAAAAGCAATATTCACTTTACTCAATATATTGAAGTTTAAAAAGAGGATAGTTATTAAGATAATTGAATTAATTACATAAAAAGTTAATATCCATGTTCTTCTTTATGTTTTCTTTTATTAGTATTTTCCATTTTGGAAGTTGGAATCATTAATTAAATATCTCTCAAATTTGAATAACAAAAATAGAGAAATGTATTATATTAAAGCTTCATATTGCCTAGGATTCCTTTCATAGTAAACCTTAATCTTATCAGGCATACTGTTCCTAATTCTTCGAATTACTTTAGCCAGATTAGTTCCATGTTCGTAACCCATTGCCGAACACCATTCTCTGGCTGTAGATTTACCAATCTCCTTTAATTTTTCTAAGCATATATCTTCATAGGTTTTAAATTCTTCTTCCTCTTCTTGTATTTGCATCATATTATTCCCTCCTTTTTTGTAGGATTTACATTAAATTTATATATTCCCGAAAAATAATTTCTGTAATATCCACTAATAGTTGGATAAGGGCAAATAATAATGAAATGAAAACCGTAAAATAAGTAGCTGTGTGAAAAATGCAATAACGTTTCTAATAGAGTTATTATTAAAAAATAGATTTAATATACTCTGTTTATAACGAATTGTTGAATTTATGTTTGAATTAAGAATTTGAATTAAATTAATAACTAGGAATTTCTCAATCACCCAATTATTAATCTGTTTTTCTTTTCCACTTTTATTCTTAATTTTTAACTTTGATTTATTAATATTCATAGGATGCCACAAACTATTGAAGGTTTTATTAAAAAATATGGTCTTGATAATATAAATGAACCTCTCCATTTAGTAGGAGCGGAAAAAATTGAGTTTTATAACGATTTAGAAAAAATATTTAAGAAGGTTTGTAAGATATTTGATAAATTAGCAAGTATTTCTTCTTTAAGAGGGGCACTCCTTATGATGGGTTTGGCAAAATTAGCGGGAACGGATTCCATAGTAAATAAAACCGACATAAAAAATGCATTAAATATTGATCGTTTAGAAAAATTAATGCATGCATTTGAGTATTTAGAAAAGAAAAATTATATCTCTATTAAAGAAAAAACTCCTAAATTTCATGTTGTTAGATTAAATAAAGAAGATAATCCTGATCTTGCTTTATTTCAGGAAATTGTTAAAAGATATTGGTCATCTCCTAAAGAAAGGAAGAACAAAATAAAAAGATGGGAGGAAACTGAATGAAAAGCAGACAAATTGAATCAACTGAAGAAGATTATTATAATCAAGAAGAAAGTCAAAATTTAATTAGAAAAGTTAGATCGGAATATATATCTAACCTTTTAACATGCATTATATCAATAACTCTTCTAATTCTAATAAATATAATTTACTTCATGTTTTTATGGAATGCCTCAACTCATCCAAAACTACTTTTTCAAACTTCTAATACTAATAAATCTATTTTTGATGTGATTTTCTTAAATCTTTCTTTAAATTGGCTCTTCTTTAGTATGAGTACTTATTTTATAATGTATCTATTACGAATTGCTTTCTTCAAATTTACTGATTCCTTTATAAAGTATTTAGAAAATGAGTTAGAAAAGTTAGATCTAAAATTGCAAAAGCGCCATATTAGTGAAAAAGCTTTTTTCGTTATGAATAGTTTTGCAATTTTAATACTTGGATTAATTGATTTGAAAATCATTAATTTTGGTTCAATTTCTAATTCCGAATTTTTAGAATCTCTATTGATTTTCTATTTGGCAATTTCTATTATTATTCCAATTATTTTTCATTTCTTTTTTAATAAATTACGTGTGAAATTAAAAAAGATCTCAGAA
>JARRLT010000363.1:3026-8160 GCA_037386725.1 Promethearchaeota archaeon | reverse complement strand
TTTTTGCTACATTTTTTGCATCCACTGCTTGTATTATTTTCGCAAGATGAAGTTGGGCTTCTATTTTTTCATCCATGGACTCATGCGTCTTATATGCAGTCATGGTGGGACCTGCATTAATGTCATCTGTGGGAATATTATATCCTAACTTCTCATACTGTTTTGGAGTGCCTAACCGCGATTTTACTAAATCCATCATCTCCTCAATCTTTGAAGGAGATGCATACTCTTCGGTAGCCTGATAAAACTCTAAGGGATACTTAAAAAGTGTATCAACATTATGCGCTTCTACATCGATCTCATTTGGATCTAGCACAGAACTTATAACTAATGTAGCATCCATCCTGCCGCCAATCTTACTTGGAAGATAAAATCTTGAGAAATTAAGCAGTGGATCTAAGAGGAGCATTACACCATCCTCATCTCCATCACAATTCCTCCTTTTTGCAGCATGCCAATAAGGATGAGCATAGATAGAACGTGCTGGACTGAAACCTATTATTCTTCCAATAATTCCCGCACTGGTATGAGGCGCTAAGCCTACGACTAGATGACCTATTAGATCCTCTTTTTTATGAACTTTATAGAATCTTGGCATTTTATAGAAGTTTTCAAGTTCATCATCGATAAATTGCGCTACTTTGACAAAATAATGTGCAGAATCCATTGAAAGAAGAATATCTTGCACCTTTAATTCTAAAATTTGGTCAGGATCATTTAAGGGTTCTCCGTGGATATCGTGAGTATACCCTAGATTTTTTAAGGCATTAAGAGATGTTCCGATTTCTCTGGGTTTAAAATGTGTTAGTGGAATATCTGTGGCATCATATCGTATTTCTGCAGTTTTATACACTAAAACATCATTTTTAGCTCTTAAAAGTCCTTTTTCTAAGGGTTCTGGTACTTTATATTTATTGGTAAGACCATAAACTCCTTTTACTTTTTTTGGAAGCGAAAATTTTAACTTTTTGAGAGATGCATTGAGATGATTAGTAAAGTTAAAAACCGCCTCACTGGAAGAAACAAGTTCTTTTCCGCATTGTGGACAATTAAGTTCATCAATAGGATATAATTTTTTACAAGAGGTGCAAATATTTTTTACTTCTGTGTGAGTTCCACATTTGGAGCAAGTATTATAAATTGTAATACTTCCACATTTAGGACACTTTTTACGACATACATCAATTCTGATTTTTCCTAACTCTATAGCTTTATCAAAAGATCGAGAGCTTCCTACCTTATCGCTTAGCGGAAAGAGAGAATGGATTCCTTTCATACTTTTTCTTTCTGATTTCTCTGGTCTTCCCATGCGAGTTCCCATAAAATAAGGAGCTTTTTATATCAGAGTTAAATTCCAATTCGATTCCTTTCTGTTTAGGTATATATCCTTTTTTCAATGCTGCTCTTAATCTATGAAGTTCTTCTACTTTAAGATTTCCCCAAAAGTCGGTATATTTCGGATGAAGGGGGATTTGTAATTTTTCAGAGAGGTCAATTGCCTCTTCAGCCGTAGGTATGTTTCTAAAAGGATCTTTAATGTAATGGTTCACCATTAAACCTTCATTATTACTATCCTTTATAGATTCTTCAAGTTCTAAAGCCCACCATTCTTCAACATATCCTGAGGGAATCAATTTATGATTATTTTCTGAAAATTCACCGAAACCAAAAAGAATATCTCCTAAAAAAAGAATTTTTTCAACTCTCGGGAAAATATCTTTAGCTTGTTTTATTGATCGTACTCGAATAACATTTCCATTGTTTAATTTAACTATTGGAGGTTCTATATAGTTCACGGGACATATACTAGTACTTTTTCCTGGGCGTTCTACTCTTAATTGAGTTCCGATCGCTACGAAATTATCTAAAAGAACCATTGTTGCAGGATGGAACCCACCAGCAGCTAAACCGGTATTTCTTGAACGTCCGTATCTAATTCTGTGTCCTCCTATTTTTGAAGGATATCCGAAAACCGGACGTCCCGCAATAATGTCTGCAATATATTTCTTATTTGGAAGAATTTTCTCTTCGTGCTGTAATTTTGGTTCTTTTTTCTTATTAGATACTGTTTCTTCTTTTTTTCCTTTTGCGGCAATTTTTTTAAGATCTGCTAACCAGTCCCACCCTTCTAAATTCATTTTATTTGCAATTTTTAGAAGTTTTGGAGCTTTCAAGAGAATTCCATCATTTAAAACTAAACAAGCGCCCCCTCTGATGGTATTTGTTTCAATTCGAGGTAAATCTCTAAATGCAGAAACTTCTTCTCTTTCTGTGGGATCTCCGTTGATTTCAACTGGTAAATGTTCTACGGCAAACCTTATTTCATCGTTGGAAGAGGGATATTGTAAATGAACTCTTCTATCATAGAGTTTAACCTCCTCAACATATCGTCCAATTTCTCCTTCAGTAGCTTTATATTTTGGGATATCTGATTTTCTTCGTACAAAATCAGCGATTAATACACATAATCCTGCTGTAGTTCCTCCTGCTGCTCTAATTGGTCCAGCAAAGTAAAGAGATAAATATTTATTTTCCTGTTGATCCTTCTTTATTATTATGTTAGAGATTCCTTCTAGCGGGGCACTTACTACTCCCATTGTTTTAATAGCTAACCCAACTCTAATTGCTCTCTCAACTCGATCATCCAATTTTTCGATATTTCCAATTTTCTTGTCTAAAATATCTGAAACTACTTTAAATACTATATAGTCATCAGATTTTCCTTGGATTTTTAACTGTCTTATTACTTTAGCTACGCCTTCTGGTCCAACAAGTTTTTCTACCCTCCCCGCTAAATCTCTTGCTTGGGGTGACTCTACATCAACTTCAGGATCTAATCCTTTCAAGCGGGCTTCTTTTGCTAAATTATAACATTTGTTAACATGATTTTGAATAACAGAAAAATATTCCTTATTCTCTTTACTCATTTCTACCATAGATAAAATCAACTACAGATAATTTTTAATGCGTGATACATTTAGTTATATTAAGTTTATTATCGTGAATTAAAAATAAATCCATTTATTAACACAGTATCAATCTTATTTCAAGTGTATGAGAGTGACTTATTATTGATTTCTAAAAATTTAGTCACTCCATTTCCTTATAAACAAAAAATATTTCTTCTTTAATAGGAAGTCATTTTTAATAAGAATTAATTTAACTTATTATCAAATAGGAGATTTAAACCTTGCAATCTTCAAATTATCGAACAAAACAAGCAGTTTTAAGTAAATTTTTAAATTCGGGAATAAATTTAACCCCCTCAATTTTAGATTTTATTTTAAGTTTGAAAGATCCGTTAGAAAAGTCAAATCTAATTATTACAAAAACTAGTTTTATGCCGGAATTTAAAAGTCACTTAACTATCGCAAAACCTGAAAAAAATGCTTAGGTATTTGGCTTATACTTTAGGAATAACAGCAGTAGTAGTTATTGTTTTAATTGCCTTGTTTAGTAAAAGTTCTGAAAAAATTACTGAAGTAGAAACCTCCTCATCTCAACGATTGACGCAAGTTCAGAAAACACCCGATCCTGTAAATAAATCAATAATGGAGAAATATCCTAAAGAAAAACCTATCAAATTAAATGGAGCTGCCCTTTCTAGCGTTGCTTTCAAACCAATCTCTCAAGATTATGAATCTGATTATAAGGTTCTTAAGGATCCAACGGGAAGATTATTCACCTCGGGAGATTATATGGATTTCTATGATTTAACGTTAGATAAATTTAAGAAACTCGAGGAATTAATGAAAAAGCGCCCTGATGCAAAATCTTCTACAAAAATAAGCAACATTCATCGACTTTCCCAGAACATTGAAGTCTCAACATTTGGATTAGTTGAGAAAATTTATCAAACTAAAAATAATCACTATTTCTTAACTATAGAAGATACTTCGGGATTAATAAATGTTTTAATTAGAAACGACCCAGATAATCGAGAGAATTTGAATATAGCGAAAAGAACTTTAGAAGATCAAATGGTTTTAGTTAAAGGGACTTATAATCCCGGAGAAAATCAAAAAAGTGGAATTATTTTTGCTGATAAGATTAATAAAATAGATATTCCCAGTAATTTTCAACCCACTCTTTCACCAGATCCTTTATCTTTAGTTATGATTTCAGATACACATATTGGAAGTAAAGAATTTGAAGAAAAACTATGGAACCGATTTATTGGATTTTTAAATGGAAATTTAGGGAATAAAAGTATTAGAAAAATTGCAGGAAAAGTAAAATATATAATAATTAATGGAGATCTCGTTGATGGAATTGGTGTTTATCCGAATCAAGAACAAGATCTAGTTATTGGTGATATTTACAAACAATATGCGAAGGCAGCAGAGCTTATCTCAGAGATCCCGGATTATATCAAAGTTATTTATAGTCCTGGAAACCATGAACCAGTAAGAAATGCAATACCTAGACCCAGTGTTGAGAAAAAATATATCACTGATCTTCTAAATATTGGGGTTGATTGTATAGGAAATCCATCTCTTATTCAGACGCATGGAGTTAAAACACTGGTTTATCATGGTGATAGCTTATTAGATATGAATTTAATGATTAGTGGATTAGAAAACGATAAACCTGTTGAAACTATGAAAGAACTTATGGTTTGTAGACATTTAGCTCCAGTTTATGGAAAAAAGACTCAGATTGCACCTACAAATACTGATTGGATGGTTATAGATACTATTCCAAATGTATTACATACGGGACATCTTCATATTAATGGTTTGGGGCAATATAGAGGGGTTTCTTTAGTAAATTCTGGTTGTTTTCAATCACAAACAGACTTTATGAAAAGTTTTGGTATTGAACCAACTCCTGGAATTGTTCCTATACTTGATCTAGATACCTTTAATGCTAGAGAAATAGATTTAAAAAAACAAGGTTAATTAATAATTATTAGAGTGATCTTATTGAATTTCAAACCACCTAAAAAAAGTGCGACTGAATTATTGTTATATATTTGGAAAATCATCGATTTACCTGAAATCTCTTTTGAAGATTTAGTTTATAGAATTTCTTTTGATCTTTACATTGTCCCTCCTGAAAAAGCTAGAAAGTTCATTGAAAGAGCAATTTCAAGCAAATTAATTGATAAAAATGGAGAAAATCTTTCGCTTTC
>JARRLT010000363.1:0-3012 GCA_037386725.1 Promethearchaeota archaeon | reverse complement strand
TCAATTTAACGCATTATTTAATGCTTTTTCAGACAAAGGGACTATCGCTCGGAGTTTAAGTGTATCAGAAAACGATTTTGATTTCGAAACACTTGATCTTAGTAAGGGAATTATAAAAGGAACTATTTCAGGTTCCAAAGATGTTCCTTATTTTTTAGAAATTAATTCTCAAACAAAATTAATTATACATAACTGCCATGATTTCAAAAGTAGGAGAGCCCTTAATAAAAAATTTTGTAAGCATTTAGCAAAATTATTCCTCATATTAAAAGAAAAAAATGAAAATGAATCGATATCATTATTAGAAAAAATATCTGAAAAAATTAATATGTGGGAGTTTCAAACATCAACTAAGTTTATCTATCTCATTAAAGATTTTTTGAAGTAAATCTAGCTCAATTGCTAAACTAATAATTTTAGTTCTCCCATATTGCCCAAAGGAGCGAATATTTGCGGAAATGATACCTGATAATGATAATTCATTAATATAATCACTAATACGTCTAATTGTGAG
Source organism: Promethearchaeota archaeon (assembly GCA_037386725.1). Taxonomy (GTDB): domain Archaea; phylum Asgardarchaeota; class Lokiarchaeia; order Sigyniarchaeales; family SOKP01; genus JARRLT01. The sequence goes on along the minus strand of JARRLT010000363.1, from coordinate 2,498 downwards.
ATTTCTTACCCCAGGGATTTTATTACTCAACTCTTTATGAATTTCATAGATATCTCCCGAAATAATCACTCGATTAGGAGCATATTTTGATATGAGATATACTGCAAGTAAAACAACTTGAGCTTGTAAGGGCATCCCTTTTACATAATCTTTAATATTATCTTTTTCTAATTCATTTTGAGCTTTTTTCACACATTCAGAACTCACAATTTTGTTTTGAGTTCGTTCTGCAATTTCTCCCGCTTTTCTTAATAATTGTAAAGCTTTTCTTGCATCACCATGATCTTTGGCTGCTAAAGCAGCACATAGACTAATTACTCCTTCTTTTAACACATTCTCATAAAAAGCAACTTCAGATCTTTCTTCTAAAATATCTGCAAGTTCCCGAGCATTATAAACAGAAAATGTAATACTTTCTTTTCCCAAACTTGATAAAACACGCGGATCTAAATCTTTTGTAAAATTTAATCTATTGGAGATACCAATTAGACATGTTCTACAATAGTCAAGACTTTCATTAATTCTTGTTAAATCATATAAGATTTCATCATTATATCCCTCAGAAATTGCATCTATTTCATCTAAGACCAAGAAACAAACAGAATCCCCAACTTTATGATCTAATAATCCAAGTAATTTTTTGAATATTACATCTTTAGGAAGTCCAGTTGGAGGAATCTTTTCCTTTCCAGTTATTGTATTATAAATATGAGCTAATATTCGATATGGAGTAGAAACTATTCTACAATTTATATATATCCACCAAGGTTTAGTATGAGTGGCATATTGAGCTAATTTCTGACTCACAAATCTAATTGTCGCTGTTTTTCCCGTTCCAGTCATTCCAAAAATTAGTAGATTTTGGGGTGTATCTCCTCTTAATGCACAAGCAGTTAGATTCGCAATTTTTTCAATTTCATCATCTCTATGAGGCAGTTCCTTCGGAATATAAGTCTGCTCTAAAGCTTCTCTGTTTTTAAAGATCTTTGGTCCATTAAGGTAGTCTTTAAAATATTTATCTATGTTAAAATTTTTATGGTCAGGATTTTTCAACAAATTTAACACCTTATAACATTAATTTGATACGTGTGTGTTCCACTCGAAATAATAATATATAAAGGTTTATTTCCACTTTTAAAAAAGCTTATTATTAACTCAAAAATTATTAGTGGATTGTCAATGAGTTTCCGACACAATTACGATAATAAATATTATTGGCACATATTTAAAAGATAATTATTTACTCGTAAATATTATTAATGTTTTATTATATGCTTTAATAACCTTATAATTAAAAATAATGGTTTCTGTAAGATTATCTTTTAATGAAATAATAAAATTAATAAGATACAATTGAGTTATTTTTGGATTAGAATATTTCTTAAACAAAAAAGAATTATACAATATATTGTTTTAAAAATAAACGAATTGCATTAATTTTAACTGTAGTGTTTGCGGCATTAATATTACTCAATTTCTTAATAATATCCTTAGTATATGGCTGGGCAGACTGGATCGCTATACTACTCTTTTCACTTCTATTGATTGTTCCCGCATACCTTTCAAACGCAGGTATGGTGATTATGGGTGGCGGAAAACCTATAGATGGAGGTAAAAAGTTGAGGGATGGGAGAAGAATTTTTGGTTCTCATAAAACTTGGTCTGGATTGATAAAAGGTCCGCTCTTTATTGGAATTCCAATATCACTAGGTATGTATCTTATTTTTATCATATTGTGGCCAATTATTGCATCAATACCTCAAACAGGAATTACTCAAGGTCAATATCATTTATATACCAGTGTATATGTTTATCAATACTATTTTATAGGGGGAAATTATCCTTTAGGTTTTCTTAGTTTGGTGATAAGAGTTTTTTTATGCTCTTATGGAGCAGCAGTCGGAGATTTAATTGGATCTTTTGTAAAAAGACGATTTAACATTTCGAGTGGCTCTCCTTTTTGGATTGTTGATCAATTAGATTTTGCTATATTTGCTCTTATATTTATTAGTATTCCTGGATTAATCTTACCTTCTTTGTTCTTAATTCCTGACTTGAATATAATTATCTTTCTATTGATTCTTACCCCTTCAGTTAGTGTAATAGCAAATACAGTAGCTTATTTGGCTAGTCTTAAAAACGTACCTTGGTAGAGATTATTACTTCATTACTTCATTAATAAGTAAGAGTTTTAGTCAACTTACATTGTATATTTACTGAAAATTTAAAATTCGGATTTTTAATACTTCTATTAAAAATTAAATTTACAACTTGGACATATAAACCACTAGTACCAGAAGCGATTCCATATTCCTCTCCAGTTAGAAAAAATAACTCAATATTTAATTGCTTCTTTTCCTCATCGAGAGAAAAAATAATATCATGAATGTATGTATCAGGGAAGAAACTGAAAAGCATTCGAATGAAATTTTGTTCGTTTCTCACAATAATTACTTTCCTTTTCAATCTCTTCCTAAGAATTGAAAGATATTTTTTCG
>JARRLT010000362.1:0-3162 GCA_037386725.1 Promethearchaeota archaeon | reverse complement strand
TTGAAAAAACTAGACTATATGAATTATTTATATTATAAATATCCAATGTTAGAGAAGTATTAAAAATACTTGATGTACTATATTCAGAAGAATTTGTCCATACATTAAAATTATCTAATAATGAACCATTTTCCATATAAGTAATGTTACAGAGGTATTCGTTGCGAACATTCCCCCACACTTCTATGTAGAGATAATAATCTTCCATATCATTATTAACAGAATTAGGGATACTCACATAAATGGTATTATCATCAAAAATTACATCGGGAGGTTCTTCATATAATACAACTTCAAATTCACCAAAATAAGAACCAATATAATCGAAGCAACTACTTTCAATAATTGGATAGAAAACTATGTTTTGCAACAAGAAAAATTTCAATCCCAAAAAGAAAAAATCATATCTATCCAGAGTAATTATAAGAAGCTTGGGTTTGTTCAAGCAAAGGATCAAGTAATGTCCTTGCTTAAGGAAACCATTTTAGAACTTAAGAAAAGCGGTAAGATTGATCCTACCTCGGCGCGCTTTTTAGATCCTTTTGGAACTATATTTGTGGATCCTCATTTCATATTAACTGGTATAAGACCTGGACATGATATTTTGAGGGATGCAATTAAGGTTGGACGTGGATATAGAGATAAGACTGATTGGGATACATTAATAAGTCAAGAAGAGACAACTCAAGAAACCATTGAAAATTTAAAGAGCTATTATGGAAGAAATATTGATCTAGTTATACTTACGTTAAAAGGGGACATAATACCTATAGATACCATAACAAATCTAATAAATTGGTTAACGGAAAACGGATATAAAAAGGATACAAAAGTTTTGGTTATTCCTAAAGTTATTCTAGCTGATGGGCACGGTTTATTTGATAAAGGCAGATGGGAAGAATTAAAGGAAAAATTAGGTGAAGATAAAGTCCAGAGTCCCTATTATCCATATTTGAAAAATTTTTATGATGAACTTACTTCATTATTGAATGGAAATTATATGAATAATGGAGGAATTAATTTTAAAGTATCCACACAAAATGACTTTGATCTATTGGTTTCTGGTTTGACTACAAGGGGAGAAATAAAACCAGGTTTTAAACATTCACTATCAAGGCTTAGAACAGGAGTAGCTTTTAAAATAGTAGAAGATAAATTTGACATATGGATTTCAAGAATCATTCGAAAAATTACTAGTTCTAGCAAATGGACTCAATTGGAAAAAAATGAACGTATAGCAAGGGTAAAGGTTTTGTTTAATAGATATTATACTTTGTTTGGATATTCTCCATTCGGGGATCTGGACAATCTTTTGTTTCGGGAAATCAGACATATTATATATACAGCATCTACTGCCTTATATGACACACATATTCAAAATGAAAATGGTATTGAAGAACCTCTAATTCCCAATGATTCAGCAGTAAAATTAGGTGAAGCACTTGATTTCTGGGGTGTCCTTCATACCTGGTTAAGTGGAACTAGGGATTTATCTGAACGTCCAGATAACTTAATTAATTTTAAAGAGATGATATTAACCTTCCTTGAGAATAAAAAGAAAGATAGTGATCTTTCATTAGAAGATTATAAAAGAATTAAGGCGGAAATTATTTCCACTTTTGGTGTGGCTGAAAGAATAGCAAAATTTTCCTTATATGAACATACATTCAATTATGAAAACTCAGGATTCATACAGTTCATTAGATCAGCTCTTGTTTTACTAGATCCCGAAAGCAGAGTATTTCGCTCCTTTAGCCATCTATCCAAAGTTTTATTTAAGAAACAAAATTACATTTCTGATACTGCCAGAAGAAATAACAGACCTGAACCCATAATCCTTTTTTCTTCCATCTATGATTCCTATTCGTGGGATGCTGAGGAAGATTTTAAAAATCTGATAACCTCAGATGAAATTGAACGTCTTGCCGCAGAATATAGAAACTTGGTAAAGGAATTCATGTTTTCTAACCCTCAGGAATATAAACCTTATATAACAGAAAAAAACGAAAAGGGTGGTTCGACATGAAGATATTATAGATTTGTTTGAAACATATGCTTTTCATAGATTTTTGACCGGATCACATCTTACTCGGGATATTAATATTGATGAGACTATTGAAAAACTTGAGAATTTTAAAACAATAGTTAATAACAAATTCTCGGAAGGAGAAATCCCCAGAAAGAAGTACATATTTCAGCTAGATATTTTTGATCAAACAATTGATTTATTGGAAGGTTATAAAAAGTTTATCAAGGAAACAGCCCTCGAAAATATTCTTACCCAATATTTAGGTAGAAGAGTGTTTTTATCACCGAATTTAGAAGAAAATTGTAAATTGAAAGATACTAATAAACAATTAATTAAATTGAAAAGTTTTCTTGAGAAACATGAGATAATTCAGGAAAAAATTTATGAATTGGCTAGAAAAGCGGCGTACGATGAGCAACAAGTAAACAGAATATCTTTGATAGGTAAAGGGCTGACTTCCGATACTTTTCACTTCGACTCAGAGAATAAAAAGCAAATTAAACAAGATTTTATCGATTATCTCTATGAAAAAAAGAAACTCTTCGAGATCTGGAGTAAAAATAAAAAAGATTCGGGAATTTCAGAAGTGACAAGGAGGTTAATGGAATCTGTAGTGGCTCACAATAAATTAACACCCGATATTTTTTACAAACACGCCAATTTGGAAGTATTAATAAAGGATTTAATACATGAGGGTCTGACGGCAGAATCTCCGATGTTGATTAAGATCGGAGAGCGTTATTGGTCAGGACACAGTGATCTCATCTTTCAAAAGGGTGATACGATCTACATTGCCGATTATAAACCTAATTATGACCTCGGAGATAACCCCGGAGAGCATTTTGTGAATGCCTTCCCACAACTTATTGCTTATGCTCTTACAATCGCCACCCAAATAGATAAAGGCTTAAAAGTGAAATGTATCGCATTTAATAACGAAGCAGCGGTCGAATTCGACCCGGTCAAGATGTTCGATCCCATCAAGAAATTTTTAGAGGGTGATTTCGATTATACAAATTCCCCATTAAAAGATAAATATCATAAGGAATGGACCACTAAAGAGATCTACGAGGAATTTATAGCAGACTTTGAACATGTAATTGAAATTCTTATAAAAAAAGGGTATATTTTAA
>JARRLT010000361.1:0-9744 GCA_037386725.1 Promethearchaeota archaeon | reverse complement strand
TTTTGATCAAATAGGAACGGTGGTATCTCTATTTTGGCTTGTAACTGAATAAGTTTGAAAATTTCAACGCACCTAATTATATTTAATGAAGTTAAGTAAAGTAAAAAATTATTTATAAAATTAATATTTTGTGGTTTTAGAGATTTAGAATTAAACGAGAGAAATAATCTCTGAATTTTATGGCTTAAAATATAGTTAATTCGATAGATTATTAATTATTAAATCTTAAATTTTAAATCAAATCGAGAATCAAATGCACAAGTATTACCAAAGAGAAATAATCCATTCGGAAAATAAAGAAATCATTAAACAAGGTAAACTTAATAGACTTATATAAGTTCTGCAATCTTCTCGCATGTCCTTTTGCAATCAAGAAAGATAAGTCCTAATCGAACATCCTTCGTTGTAGATACTGTCAGTACAGCATTTGGTCCCGCTGCTAAAACGAGAAGGTATCCATCACTCCCCTTCACCATGATCTGTTCAAGCTCACCCTTTTGCATCTCATGAGCAGCTCTTTCCCCTAAGGATAATATAGCTGCGGTCATTGCACTTACCCGTGTCTCATCTATGTCTTGAGGAAGTGCCGAAGCTATAGGCAAACCTTCAACTGAGACTATTGCAGCTGACTTTACCTCTGGGATCGCTGCCAAAAGCTTCTTAAGGATTACATCTAACGTCTCCGATGATTCCATATATATTCTCCAAATTATTAGTTAATAATTATTTTAAGAATAAATTAAATAACTAATTAGTTATATTTAAAATAATTATAGATTGTTTTTATTTTAATTTTTGCATTCTACTATTTTAATATTTGTAATATTCGTTTATTATTAAATTTTGAAATTACATAAAGAGATAAGAGTTAATAACGAGTAAACATCTTTAAAATATTTTTAAAAACCTATTCGCTCTTATACTAAAAATATTTTAATATTAATAGATTTGCCTTTTCCTTGAATAAGTTTGTTGCATTTTTTTCTCATTAGTAATTTCGGTAACCAATGAGAGTATTCCAGAAAGGCCTCCAGTGACTAGATCTTCACTTGGGAGATTTTCTCGGCTAATATTAGATTTAAAGTCATTAGTAAAGAGGCATACAGAATTTCTATTAAATACATATAAATTCTTAATTGTCTCAGCCCAATCAGACTCTTTGGATGATAACAATTCAGGTAATGGCATCATCCATACTAAAATAAATATTAATAATAATGAATTTAAACCATTAATCAGTTCTGGTATCCACCAAAGTTCAGGATTTATAAAATAAATTTGCGTAAATATAAATTTTGACACCGTCCCTACAAGAAACCCAGCAATACCTGAAAAAGAAAATACACTTGTAATTCTTCCACGATATTTTAGTGTATTTCTTTCTGTAGAAAAATCACCTGTTAATGTAAATAAGGTTATAAAAATGATTGGTAAGGCGAGTCCTAAAAATACAGCGTAATAAAGTTGCTTAAAGATTCCCGAAAAAATTATAAGAGCAGCAATAAGTAATATTCCTGCAACAAAGGTCCGTTTTCTTCCCATATTATCAAGTAAGATCCCCGTAATGAGCAAGAAGGATAATAACAATAAATAGAAAGAAATTGGTTCAATAAAAATTTCAATCTCAACAGGAAAAGCATTTCCTAAAATAAATCCTAAGGTCATAAATACAATAAAATATCCTTTAATTGGATGTTCTAATATGATTTTCTTAAAGGTTTTCTCAGATCTCATTCTCTCTTCAGTCTCTTTATAAGAATAACGAATATTGATAATTAAAATGCACCCAAAAAGTATTGCTCCGATTAGTAATGCAACTTGAAGATTACCTTGAGTGAAAACAATTAGAATATGTGAAATTGTCAATGCAAGAAAGAAAAAATATCCCAATAGTCTTCCGCGATTCAAGATGTTTGTCTCATGCGTAATTAAAATCAGCAAAAAACTTAAGATTGTTCCTCCCGCAGAGAGAATTAATAAATACATCCGATTTATAAAATGATCTACTATGTAACCCCCAATAAATAGAGTAAATAATAAAGAGATTATTCCAAATAAGCTAACTCCCGAATAAATTTGAATAGCACGCACATTTATAAAATAAATAAAAAGAAATTCTAAGAAAAAAACACAAAACAAAAAGCCCACTAAAAAATATAAAAACCCAGATATCGATAAGTTTAAGTCTCTAATTAATACCTTTTCGAACCAGAGTTTTATTTTATTATTCATTTTAGATAGACAAAAAAGATTTTCACTTAATAGAACAAGTTTTTTAGTATTTTTCAATTTGATTGTTTTGGATTAGCCTTTATTATAGAAGGTAATAAAAAAGAATCTATAATGTTTTAGCTGCTTTTATCATTGCAAAAAGGTTTTCTGGTTTAACCTTGTCATGAATTTGTTGGGTGGGTGAGACAATTAAGGGAGAATTATATTTTCTTGAAGCTCCCTTTAATTTAGAAATATAATCCTTTACTTCTATTTTTGTACCAAATGTTAGAAGTGTTGAGCATCAAATCCAATCTCGATAAATAGATCCATCATACTAGAAATATATCCATCAGAATGAAGAATAACATTAGATTCATTATCTTTTTTTATATATTCTACTAAATCCATATAATCTTGTAGAAAAAAGAATTCCCATATATCTTTAGGTAGAAATGTTCGATTTTTATACCCTAAATCATCAGCAATTAAAAAAACTTTAACATTAGCCTTTTTTAAGCTTTTGACAAGATTTTCGATATAGGTATGAAAGAATTTAACAACTTTAAAAATCAATTCTTGATTCTTTTTGAGGCATTTTGAGAAAAACACAAAACCCATTGATTGCCAAGTTTTTTCAAACAGACCTGGTAATGAGAGAATATAATTTAAGTCTTTTCGATTTATAGAGAGAAACTTTTTTAATTTTTCAATTTTTTCGTTTGAAGGCAAGATTAGGTACTTCCAATTATCTAAAATCTCCGGATTTTTAAAGACACCTTCCCATGTATACCAATCCCCCTTAAATACTCTCCCCCATCCATCAACTTTAGTAGAATGATTGGTTTTATTAGAATAATCTTTTTTATTTAAAATCATATCTGATTCTCTATTATATATCGAATACTTCTTTCTATATTGAATTATAAATTCATGTTCAGGATATCCGGTACAATAGAGGGGGATTGATCCGTTAGTTTCTCCATTTAAAACTTTTAAGAATTTATTTACCACGATATATTATTAATGTTACATTCAATTGAAAAATAAATTATTTTATACTTAATTAAACTATATATTAATAATTTAACCTAAGCATTGAGAATTACAAATGACCTGGATTTTAATAAGTTTAATTTATAACACAACTTTAACATTATTCTTCTTCTTACTGGCATTTTTAATGTTTTTTATTGGAATGATATAGGGATAGGGTAAAAACCCATCAAGAGAGTTCATATATCCAAAAATTAGGAGAAAACCACCACATATTATTGTCGAACTTGCTCCATACTTATTATCTGATTTATATCCTTTCATTCCACCCATAACCCAATTAGCTAATGGATTTGTAATAGATTTTATTAATAATGCAAGAGGAGGATATGAATTAATTTGGGGAAACGTCCAGAATTATCCTTATACCTATGGAGATTTCCAAGCAACCATTGATCTTACACTTTTTGCTTTAATTGCTGCTTATACCTTTATGATAATTCCAGATTTGATTAGGGTCTTATGGGGTGCAGAATATTCATTTTTTCATTTATTAACGAGAGCAGTATTAAGAAAGAAGGAATATAATGCAGTTGGACCACAAATTTATCTAGTGACAGGTGTTATATTTTCATATTTATTATATATGGTTGGTCTTGTTCATATCTTGGCATTTCTAGCAGGAGTCTTGATCGCTTGTTTTTCTGATGCATTAGCAGCATTAGTTGGTAGATCCATTGGAAAACGAAAGATTAAATGTTTAGGGAATCAAATTAAAACTTTAGAAGGTTTTATTGCTGGTGTTGGAAGTGCTTATATTATCGGGTTTTTTATTGTAGGACCTATTTACGCGATTTTTGGAGCAATTATATTTTTTATACTTGATTATTTTCCCACTTTAATTGCAGATAACATTCTTAATCCGATAATAATAACAATAGTGATACAAATTGCATTTTTCTTTTTGGGATTACATATCGGATTAATTTAATAGGGATATAAATATTTTCTCATTATCTTTTATGATTTCACTGCTAAAAACAACATATTAATTAAATCTAAATTAATAAAAAGCAGTCGTAATTATCTATAATATGAGGAAACTCAAAGAAAATCTAAAGAATATTAACTTAGCGATATTTGATTTAGATGGAGTAATATACAGGGAAAAACATTTGATCCCGAATGTTGATAAAATAATTGAAGAATTGAAAAATAGTGGTATTAAAATAATTTTTAATTCCAATAATTCGACCATTACTAGGGAAATGTATGTAAAGAAGTTAAAAAAGATGAATATTGAGACAGAAATCTCTGATTTTTATACAAGCGCTTCAATAACCGCTTCTGAAATTACCAAATTGAAAATAAATTCAAATATTTTTGTTATCGGTGAAATTGGGTTAAAAGAAGAACTTAAAGCCAAAGGACATAATATTGTTGAAAACGAAGCAGAATATATGAATATAGACTTTGTTGTGGTAGGATTAGATAGAGATTTTCATTATAAGAAACTTGCTACTGCACAAAAATGTATCTTAGAAGGAAAAGCAAAATTTTATGCAACGAATTCAGATAGTACCCTCCCAGCCTTGAAAGGACTGTTACCTGGAGCTGGAGTAATGGTAAATTCTGTTACAACATGTACTAACAGAAAACCAATTAAAATCTTTGGAAAACCAAATCCATATGGAATAGAGCAAATTTTGGAAGATACAAAAGTATCTAAAGAAAAAGCTGTTATGTTTGGAGATCGATTAAACACAGATATTTTGGCTGGAAATCGAGCGGGTATTCATACTATTCTTGTTCAAACTGGTGTTTCAAATGTCGATGATATAAAAAAACTTGAAAAAGAAATTAAAAAAGGGAAAATTATTGAAACACTTTTGTTTCCCAATATGATAATTAGTTCATTAGATGCAATTTTTCAGAAGTTCTAAGATTTAGATTTTAAAATCATATAACGCAAAATTAGAGAGAAAAAATTATAAATCATAAATTAAGTAAATGATCCAGAGCATTTAAAGAACTTATTCTGCAGAAGTCCTGCAAAGTAAAAGATCTCAAGAGATAATTTAATATTCAAAAAGTTTTAGGATTTTTCTCATATTTATATCCATAAAGTTTTTATTTCGATGATCGATATATCAATTATCGATATATCTATGAATGGTATTTTTAATTCAATATCTTGAATATGAAATCAATGATAAAAGAGATAACCAATCAATTCGAAAAAGCGATGAAAAAGGGATTTATTAGTACTCTTTGCTTAATTGTTTTAAACAAAGAACCTATGCATGGAAGGCAAATTAAAAAAGTTATTGAAGAACGTTATTGAAGAACGTACATTAAAGGCATGGGATCCCTCTGATTCAACGATCTACACGATATTAAAGAATTTAAAGGACAAAAATCTCATTAAAGAAAGTGAGCATAACGATGAAAATGAAAAAACAATCATATATGAAATAACTGATAAAGGCAAGAATGCTTTAGAAATTATGCTTAAGAAAGAACAAGAAATACGAGAATCTATGAGATCCCTAATTTCATCGACATTTGGTATAGATAATGAGATATTAAAAGGAAATTTTCTACTACATCATGAAGGAGAATCATCTATATTTAGAAAAATGCAGATTAATGATGAATCCCTTTCCAAATCAGAAAAGATTGAGCATTTAATCAATTTAAAAAAATTCATAAAAATGAGAATTGAAATGTTAAATAATAGAATTCAATTTATTGAAGAACGTACATTAAAGGACAGTGGGTTTAGTTGGTCCCAATGGTGCAGGAAAAACTACTACAATTAAAATGATTGCAAAAATTTTAAGACCAAATTCTGGAGAAATACTAATCAGAACTAATCATGGAAAACTTAGAAATATTCAAAATATATCAAGAACATTGACACAGATTGGCTTTCTTATAGACATTCCAGCTTTCTATAATATGACTGCTTATGAACTACTTAAATATTTTGCTAAGCTTCAAAATTATCCTAAAGACAAGATAGAAGATAGAATTGATGAACTTTTAGACTTATTTAAATTATCCGAATGGAAATACGGAAAGGTAAAGGATTTTTCTAAGGGAATGACGCAAAAGTTGGGAATTATTCAATCTATTATCCACGATCCGGAACTAATTATTTTAGATGAACCTCAAACAGGTTTAGACCCATTAGCTCGTATTGAAATTCGAAAGTACATTCGTAAACTTCAATCACAAGGAAAAACAATTTTTGTTGCTTCGCATATGCTTTATGAAATCTCTGAAGTATGCGATAAAATAGCGCTAATTAACCACGGTAAGATAGTAGGATATGATACTGTCGAAAATCTAGCTCTTAGATTAAAAACAAGTGAAATAGACTTTGAAATATTAGAAAAGATTGATACTAAGAATATAGAAAATATTATACAAAAACTTAGCACGCATTTAGAGAAATATGTTGATAAAAATATTGATCCTCTTGTATCAGAAAAACCTGTTATTTATTTACCAGAGGAGAAAAGCTTTAAGATTTATTATGATGGTCAATTAGAATCCCGATATGAAATCTTAAAAATCCTGATGACAGATTTTGAATCAGATTTCAAAGTGATCTCATTTTCACAACCTAGAACTTCCCAATTAGAACGTGTATATGCTGACATGGTTAGAAATGACAATTCTAACTTTAATTCCAAATTAAAAGGAGATGGTAAATGAATGGCTACAAAAGAGAACAAAAATTTAGTTGGTATTAAACCTATATACTATACTGTTATCTTTGAAATGAAAAAACAAAAAAAGATATTCTATTTCTTTTTTGGAATTTCAATTTTAATCTCACTATTACTTAGTTACTTCTTACAATTAATTCCTAATAATCTACTCTCAGATACTCAAGCAGAATTTTTTAATCAAGGGTTGAACTTTATTTCATTTATTACTCTCTTTGCAGCATGTCTATTCTTTTCTGGAATCATTTGTTCCGAATTTAATAAAAAGACAGGTTTCATAGTATTTCCTAAGATTAATAAATATAAATTAATCTTGGGTAAATATTTGGGGAATTTAATTCTTGTTGTGGTTATCATAACAGCATACTACTTTGTTCTTGGTTTATTTGGAATATATTATTATGGAACCCCTATCAACATCCGATTTTTCTATTCATATGGTTTTGCATTGTTATATGTAATTGTATTAAGTAGCTTCGTGACCTTTTTCAGTTCATTTATGAAAAGTGTAACGCTCACGATAATTACAACCCTATTAATCTTACTTATCGGATTTAATATAGCAGATTCAATTGTCACATTACTTGTAGGAGATAAATTTGAACCCCTCTATTCTTTAGCATATCTAGGGAACCTTATCACACAAATTCTTAGTAACCCATTTCCGAATCCACGATATGTAGTATATTCTTTTGGGGGAAATGGACCTGGAGGCCTTGGAAGAAGATTTAACTTTGGGACATGGTTAACTCCCAGTATAGGAATGGGTATCACTTTATTTATAGTATAAAAAAAGTATATTAGGATTCAGCTTACTATTTATAGTGCTATTAGGCGTCTCAATCACCCCTGTAGCTGCGAGTACAAATTACCAAGCTGCTTTAGGCAAAGGTACTGAATTTTATGTGGTAAAGAAATATGATTCAAATGCGTGGAATTCTACATTTAATTCAAATTTAACCCCAACCACTTGGTTTAATGGTGATTCAAATCATACTGGAGCTGAAAGAAAAGTAACTACAAAAGGAACATCTATTCAAAGTAGCGAAAGCACATATACAATGTTCTCAAGTTTCTTTTTCAGTGGAGAAAATCTTGCACTTCTATATTCATTAGCGCAATACGGATATAATGAGTCAGAAATTAATGCAATCTATCCAAACACTTATCAAACTTGGTTTGGAATACAAGCAGAATGGTATTTTACTACAAGACAGTTTAATGAAACTCCAAATGCAACATCAAATATTTTAATTATCCTACAAAATCCAGCTAAATACAAAGAAATCCTTGATAATTATAACAATTTTGTCTTTCAAGTGCTTAATGATACTTCAATACCTTCGCCTGTTAGACTTGCCTTGGAGAATACCTTAAAGAACTATACAGCAGATGAATTTATGCAATTAATCGTATTTAATGGTTTTACTTTAGCAGCCCCATTTCACCAATATCTTAGTACAATGATCAATACACTAAATTGTGTTAATACTACTTCTTCATTAACACCCAATGGAAACGTAAAATTAACAATGACGGGATATAGTAAAACAGAATATACTATTGAAATTTTACAGCACTGTTTGTTATCATAGGAATTATTATCGTAGTTGCGGGGATTTTAATCTATCGGAAAATAAAATCAAAAAGATAATTTATTTTTTATTTTTATTTTTATAATTACAATTCAGAAAGAATCTAAACTCATAATCTATAATTCAATTTTGAATAAGATTCATTTTCTAAATAAAATTGATTCGAGTTTGAAAAGTGCAAATAAAGCAATTGAAAGTTAAATGTCTTAATATTAAAATTAAATTCCAAATTACGTTTAAAGGGTCACTAAATATAATTTAACTTTAATCATTCACTTCAGGAGCATAATTTATCCAATCTTTTTATGATAATAGGATCCTAAAAATATCTTAACAGAGATAAATGAGCTTATACAAGAAAAAGTGTCTCATTTCGGATTTTAACATGACTCAAGCTATTTTTATTAATTATTAGCCCTTAAATAGGCCTAAACTGAGTCAAGAGCACCCTAATCAGAGATTAATTAGAATATCCGAGGAAAATGTCGCTTTTAATAAGAATATTAATATATAATCTAATACTAATATCTCTGGAAGATTTTAGAGAATTTAACTTTAGTAAAAATGATAACGAATATTAAGTTTTGTAAACAAAATTGAAATTTGGAATATCTAATATAGGTTTTTGGTAAAGAGATTCATTAAGGGATTAATGATTATTAACCACTTAATAAAATATCTCTTAAACTATATATTTTCAATATTTTATCCGGCATTATAAAACACCGTCAAGTTTGCCGACTGATTTTCTTAGCTGATAGCGTGAAACCTGATATTCAAATAGCGAATTTACATAATTCATTCTGGACTGATTAAGCGCCAGCTGAGAACTTATGACGTCCAGCTGAGTATTGGTTCCTTCTTCATACATCAGGTTTGCCAGTCTGAGTGCTTCCTCTGCTAATTGTACAGATTCCTTGGCGGAAAGATACTTTTCCCTGGATTCATTAAATTTATTATAAGTGACTTCCACTTCTCCAATAATCAGATCACTGGTTTGTTTCTCCGCATCCAAAGTTATTTTATAGTCCAATTTCGCTTTCTGATATTGCTTCGCCGAACGAAATCCATGGAAAAGTGGAATTTGCAGACTCAGTCCACTGGTAAAACCTTCACTAAAATCGTCCTGGGAAAATTTCAATTCGTTCCGCATTGCCAGAAACGAATAGTCCGTAGAAAAATAAAGTTTGGGAAGAAACTGGCTG
>JARRLT010000360.1:0-2815 GCA_037386725.1 Promethearchaeota archaeon | reverse complement strand
TTGATTGAAGAAATCCAGCCTGGAATTTTGAGGAGTGTTTGAGGATCAGTAACATCATATACACCAAGTGCCGCGTTACTTCCTTTAAAATAGATGGTACGCAGTTTACTGAAGGCCTCATCACCGCCGATATCCCACAACAATAATCTAACGGTTTTATTTTCTAATTCAAGATCTTTTATTAAGAAATTTGTACCAATTGTCTTTTTTAAACTTTCTCTAAAATAATCTTTAATATACCTTAGGAGAAGAGATGTTTTCCCAACTCCAGCAGGACCAAAGAGACATATTTTAAATTTATAAACTTCCACCACTTTTTCCCAACTCTAAAAGAAATATCTTTATTAGTCTACTTGTTCAAAAAGAATCACAAGATCTCAGAACTTCCGAAATTCTTATGACTAATAACAATTTTAATATATTATTCCTAATTTAATATTTGATATATGTATGATAATGTATATATATGTTTAGTTTAACCTTCGTTAAAATTATTAAAATTAGTGAGTAATGGAGTTTATTGCATATTAAAGTTATTTATAATTTTAAGAATAGAGAAAATGAAAGAAACCCAATTATCTTAATACTATATCTCATAATGTATTAAAAAAAGAATGAGAATTAAGATTGGATGATCCTAAAGAATAAAAAAATTCTCACTTAAAAATTATATTCTTGTATTGAAACAAGTTACTTAGAGAATGCTTTTTTAGATGTCTTTTTCACACTTTCTTCAGTTTTCTGACCAAATCTGCCAACTTGAATCATTAACCATTCCGGAGTTCCGACACCATTGAAGTATTTCATCCATATATACATTAAAAAGAATAAAAATGTACAATATCCAAAAAATATTGGAAAAAAGAAGAGTATTGAAAAGAACCGAAAGAAATAAGTTACGAAAATGAAATGAATTAAAAATAAATTCAATGAAATCTTTCCTAAATAGATCAACATCTTTGAAAATGAACCCTTTTTACCTTTTATATCAACGAGGTATAATCCCACTGAGATTATTAATAATGCTACTCCTAAACTATAAAATATATTGGGCATCCTTCCCCGTATAAGAAATTCAGGTAACCCCGGTAGTCTTAGAGAGGGAATTAGGTTTTGTGAGTTGGCTATTGTAAGTAATCCAACTTGTGGATATTCTGAAGTTGGGAGAATATACGGATTGTACAATGTTAACCCACTTAAAATTCCAAAAAGAGTCATCAGAACACCCCATATTAAATAAATTCGGGAGAGCCCTATATAGGCATCATTTGTTCCTTTTTGCATGGCTTCATACAAATATTCCCCAAAAATTGTTGATATAAAACATATTGAAATATAGGGAAATAGTGGTAATTGTGGTATAGGAGAAGTAAAAATATAGTGAAGCAGGTAAAAGAAGATATTTGTATTTTTTTGAACATATAGAAAATTTCTAATTGTACTGGAATAAAAAATAATTAAAACACCAAATACCGCTCGAAATACCTTGCTCGTTTTTAAAGCATAGTAGGAAAAAATTTGTGAAAAACCAATAAACACCAAAATATTCCATCCCCAAAGAAGTGTGATAATTGGCTTATTTTCCATTATTGCTGTAGAAATATTGAATGTTAATCCTATCAATATTATCATAATTCCTCTCGAAAATACTTTATTCCGAATAATTATTTCTGGAACCTTTCTTTTTTTACGCTTTATGCTAAAAATAACAGAAAGAGCTGAGAGAAATATAAATAGAGATGGCCCTAAGATATCAAGAACCGCAAATAATAACCCGTATAAATATAACCAATCAGTATTTAACCATGATCCAGAAATGTGAGCTAAAATAATAAAGATTATGGCAAATCCTTTAATAAGATCAATTGATTCCACACGTTTAGAACGAGTAGAAGATTCCATTAAATTTTCCACAGGAATTTCTTCTTTAAAATAATTTATAAGAGACGGGGAATCTGTACGCATTACTTCATGGTAATCGTTATTATCTGACATAATTTTCTCCTTATAACCTTATATATCCATATATTGTATTTTAACTTTTATAAAAATAAATTTTGCTTCTTTTTATAAAATTCTCTCTTTTACTCGTATATTGATTTTAATTGTAATCTAAATTTTATTCAAAAAATGGAATGATTTATAATTAACAAATTAAAGTTCTAATAATAAAGATTATGCATATTAACTCGATTTGGAATAAAAATTATTCTCAAATAGATTTCTATAAATTATATACTTAATGAAAATATATATGAAGTGAAGTTTTAATAATCATTATTTTTATTTATAATTTAAAATAAATCTCTAATTAAATAGTTACAATTGGCATCTTATATGGAATTGAAAAAATTTTTTGAGAAGTACATTGATCTCAGGCTTTTAGGAATAATTAGTTCCTTATTAGTTATAATTTCAGAATTTTTACCTTGGATTTCAACATTTACTTTACTTGAACGTTATATCCTTTACACCCAAATTCGAATTCAAGATTCATTTTTATATTTATTTCCATTAGTTTCTGGGATATTTTGTATATTTGGAAATCTTTGTGGTCCAGTGTAAAGACTTTCTTGACCTTTTTCGATTCAGCCAGAACTACCAGAGTCCCGTCTGCAAGGTCCATAGGCAGATCAGCGTATATTTTCATTAACTGCCGGCAACGTATTTGCTGCTTATCATCCATCGATAAAACATCAACCCCCCCTCTCATGATGAATTCCCACAGGTTATCCTGGGCTTTCCACGAGAAGTTGAGCAGGTAGACGGCTTCGGTGAAAACGGGCCACACCGTGGCAAATGAACCGGGTAATGA
>JARRLT010000359.1:0-3489 GCA_037386725.1 Promethearchaeota archaeon | reverse complement strand
AAAAAAATAAAATTCCAAAGTTAATTTATTTAGATCAAAACCAGTGGGTAGAATTAGAAAAAGTAGAATATCAAGAAAATCAAGATATTGAAGTCCAAGCCATACTTAAAATGTTAAAAAAATTAGCTTACCAAAATAAAATAATATTACCTATTGATTTCAACCGTTTAGTTGAAACAGCTCATCGCAAGATTTCATTCACAAGAGAAAGACTCTCTAAGTTAATGATAGAGTTATCTAAAGGATATGCTGTTTTACCGTTTATGTTTGTTGAAGAATTAGAAATCAGAAATTACATAAATAGAAAACTTGGATTAAATGAAGTTAATCTCATTGAATTATTAATAAATCAGAATGGTGAAAATTTATTAGCGGGGACACCTGAAATCGTTGGAAATGAATTACGTAATGAAATACATGAAATTAATAAAAAAATTCCGAAATTAAAAAATAATTTCTATATATTTAACCCGGGACAGAGATACTGAGAAACAACAAGTAGCTAACGCGGAAAATGCCAGATCTCATCTAAAGAACATGGAATCCGACAAAGAGAGGAAAAGATTTCTTATAGACGGAGACTGTCAATATCTTGTGAGGAAAATAATGGAAATTTACAAATTAACAGATGATTTTGAAGGAAAAATATCTGAGATTGAAAAATTAGGAAATCTATTAATGTTACGTAATGTATTACCCTTAAAGATTCATTCTACTAAGGAAAGAGTTGACTTTATGCAAGAATTCCCCTTATTTTATACTCATAGAACTTTAGTGAGCTTTAGAGATAGAGATTTAAATCGTCCAATAGAATCCAATGATTTAATTGATATTGTGAGCTATGTTGTACCTATTGTTTATTTTCATTATGTTGTGGGTGAAAAATACTTCATAGAGTTAGCTAAACAAGCAAAGCTAGATATATTATACAATACAATATTATGTCGGAAATTAACAGAATTAAAACCTCACTTAGAATTAATATTAAATGAATAGATTTTTTTAATCTTATTTTTAAGGATGATAAATTAAAAAAGTATACCGTTAATTCATGCTCTTGATCTCGTAATCTCCTTAATATATATTATATATTATTTTGAGAATTATTAATTTTATAGAAAGATATGTCGTAAAGGGTTATTAAGTTTATTTTAAAACATTGAAACCTATATCTACTTTCTATAATTTTTAAGGGTATTTTTTGAAAAGTTCACTATTTATCTCCAATATTGGCATTATAAAAAGGATTAATAACGTAAATTAAGGTAACTAAAGCAAACAAATAGGAAATTTTATTATTAGGCTTTAAGTTAGAATGTTATAAAAAATCTAAATAAAATAATTACATTTAAAAAAACTTGAATTCATTATAAATATAAATAAGACATAAAATTTAGGTAATTTTATGACGAGAAAGACGCCTAATAAGACTTGTTTTGTAATTGCTCCAATAAACATTAACTTAGATCCTTTAAAAGAATATTTAGAAAACGAGTTTAATACTTCAATAGAAGATATTACAAATATCTCATCTTATCTTAATATCACAGATGAAATAATTAAAAAAATAAAAAATTCTGATTTTATATGTGCCATATTATATGGAGAAAAGTTAAATAATATATATATTGAAATTGGCATTGCAGTTGGGATCGATAAACCAATATTTTTAATTGTAGATAATATTTCCAAGATACCTGAACAGTTAAAAAATCGAGTATATGCTTTTTCAGAATCACTTGAAATCGATAAGATTAAATATCCTTTTAAAATATTTTTTAAAAAAATTATAAAAGAAAAATATAGGAAATCTAAGCAAAATCATGAAAAAGAATTAAGTAAAGACCTAGTTTTAGCTAATAAAAGTGAATTTGATTTAGCTGAAAGAATTAGAGAAATATTTTCGAAAGACCCAAATATATCTATTGAAGAAGCAGAGTACGCATTTGGTAGACCTGATTTCTCCGTTTGGAGTGATAAATTATCAGAAAGCTTTGGGAATCCAATTATAATTGAATTAAAAATCGTACACTCAAAAAAGAGTCTAAAAAGCGCAATTTGCCAAGTAAGGAACTACCTAGTTCTTTCTAACTTAAACCTTGGATTAATTATATATACTGGTAAAAAATTTGATTTAAAAGGAGATTTTGAAACACCATTTGTTTTTATTTTTGAAATAAATGAACTCGAAGAAACTTTGCGACAAAATAAAAGTATTACCGATTTAATTATAAAAAAACGAAATGATATGATTCATTCGGGGAGTGTTCATTTTGGTTGAATATTCGCAAGAACAAATCATGAAATTCATAGATTCTGGTAGAACAGCAAAAAACGTAAAAATAAAAGGTCAAGCTTTAGAAAAATTAGCATGTTATTTGATTGAAAAGATTCCTGGAGTAGAGATTTATGAAGTTGATTCAACAAATTATCACTTAACTGAAGAAATAGATATTGCAATATGGAATGACCAAGAATCTGATGGACTAAGGAGCTTCCCTATAGTTATTCTTATAGAATGTAAAAACATTGATGGAAACGTACCAACTAGAGATATAGCTTATTTTATTACAAAAATCAGAAACAAGGGACTTAATTTTGGTATACTTATCGCTTCAAATGGAATTACGGGTTCCTCTGAAAATTCTACAAGAGCACATTTTGAAATTCCTCTTGCCTTAAAGGAAGGGATTAGGGTTATTTATATTTAAAAGGTTCTATTGAGTTATAACAAGGTAACAAGTTATATATAGAAGATTTTATCAAAAAGACTATTTGTATTTTGATTTTTCATTCAAAATGAAACTTCTAATTCATTAATATACTAAAGGTAATATTTTAATTAAATTAAAAAATGAAATTATGCTCTTTTATATTCAATTGTTCTTAGGATAATATAATTAATTAGAGTATATATGAATTCTAATTCTTGATATTTCTACTTGGTGAACTTTTACAACCATAAAAGTGAACGTGATTATTTCAAGTAAGAAATAAGGTATTTTAAGATTTTAAAAAAGATTATCAATGGATTAATTCTATCAGTTATGATCACATGATCACAAGACCTTAGGTATGTTATTTTATGTTATTTTTAATTTCAGTTTTTCTTGAGATTTAAACCATGAATCATCTAATAGATTTTTTTAATTATTTTCAAATAGAACCTTAAAAATTCATAAAAATGATTTTAATCTATCCTATATTGATTTGTTATTGTTGCTTGATTTTTTTACTTTTATGCTCTCTATAATATTATTTTTTCTTTTTAATATGGCTTGAATAAGGAAAAATTGAAAATAGAATATAAGAGGTATATCTTTCACTTATTAAGTAAAAATATATAGAAATATTTATTATTAGTAAACAGAGAAAAGTCTTAATTAATAACTTTAGGGTTAAATTAGTTTAAAACAAGATCGAGTATATTTAAAATAGATATCTAATTATTAATGAGAAAATAATAAAAAATATGTTCCAATTGTCTCA
>JARRLT010000358.1:0-6764 GCA_037386725.1 Promethearchaeota archaeon | reverse complement strand
GATCTTAAAGGGAGTAAAAAAATACAAGAAATAAGAGGTCTTAATATAGGATTCTTTATAATTTTTTAATTTTTAAATAATAATTTTCTCCATTTAAATCATGTTTTAATATTTCTCCACCGTGATTTTTAACGTATCTGGCGATGTTTTCAGAGGCTTCGATGAAATCTCCAGTTATTTCTAAAATATCCCCCTTTTCCATCTTAGCAAGCTTCTTTTTAGTTTGAGCGACTGGCATCGGACAAACCAATCCCTCACATTTTAACTTCAAACTTTTTGACATACAATTTCACCTTTCCTAACTAAAAATCACTTGATCTGCTTCTAAACACATATCAAGAAAACCATTCATAGTGGTTCTTTCGATCCCTTTAATTAATTCATCATCTTTCAAACCACGAGCTTTCATACACACACCACAAGCTAAGACTTTGGCTCCTTCTTGAATAACATCTTTCATCCATTTTCCTACATTATCATAAGTTGATGGATCTTGATTTTTCTTCCCTACAAAAATTCCATCTTCCACAAGAAAAATGTTTACTTTATGTCCTTCCAATAATGCTGTGTAAGCAAATCTTAGCATCGTATAAGGCCTCTCACTAGTATAACTTCCATTTCCAATTGCTATGGTAAAAATTTTTTTCTCAGTCATAATAAATACATTTAGGTACTATTAATTAGAAAAAATTTTGTAGATTTATTAATTTTTTGATGATAATTTATTTAAATTTTCGATAATTAAATTTAAAACATATTAAAATAAATTTTATAGAAACACGTGACTAAAATTGAACATAGAATATCTGCGGAATTTTGTAAAACTTGCAGAATATAAGAGTTTTTCGGAACTTTCTAAAGATCTTTCAATTTCTCAATCTACCCTATCTCATCGAATTGCTCAAATTGAACATGAATTCGGAGATATTGTACTTATAAACAGAACTACAAAAAGCTTTGAATTAACTGAATTAGGAAATATATGTTTACACTATGCTAGGAAAATTATTGAGCTATACGATGAATGTGAACGAGAAATAGGGAGAATTTCTGATCAAAATATAGAAGATATAGTTATATCATCATCAAAATTACCGGGATCACAAATATTGCCAAAATATTTTGCAGAATTTAAAAATCTTTATCCCCAAATTAATTTTGAGATTCTCATAAATAATTCAAGATCTTCCATAGATTTAGTTAAAAAAGGTTTTGCTGATTTTGGAGGAATTGGGAGCTTTATGGGCTATAAGAAAAAGGAATTTAATTATTTCGTGATAGGAACTGATGAATTGTATTTTGTATGTTCTCCAAACCATGAACTATTAAAGAAGGGAATTAATGAAGTAAGCATTAAACGTTTGAAAAATATTCCTTTTATTCTGAGAGAAGAAGGATCTGGTACAAGAAATATCTTCGAAAAGGAATTTCCAGAGTATGAGAGTTTAAATTTAAATTTAGAATTAAATGATAACGATTCAATTATAACTACTGTAAGTGAATCTAACTTTATTTCGGTTTTAAGTAAAGAAATTGCTGAAAAAGCTCATGAATCTGGTTTGATTGAAGTATTAAACGTCAAAGAATACCCAGTAATTGCAAAAAGGGATCTGTATTTTATTAAACTAAAAGATAAAAAATTAAGTGAAATGAAACAAAAATTTTGGGAATTCTTACAGGTTAATTCTAACAAGAAGGATAAAAATGGATAGCATATACTTAGCGTTCAATGAATAGTTTTAAGATATTTATCTATTAAAGGATCCTGAAAAGATTGAGATTCTAAATCTTGCCAGGGAATTAACTTTGGTATAGAAGAAATTTTTCTAATTTCCCAATTTAATTCATTTTTATTATTTTCATTTAAATATTTTAATGTGTCTTCACTCCATCTTTTAACAACCCAAGGAGCAAATTTATCTAATTTATCATAATCTAACGCTAAATCATATCTCCATTCATATTGATGAGCCCAATTCGCAACAGAAATATAATTATCCGCTTTTGATTTTTGAGCTGGAAAGAATTTCCAAACACTTGAATCAATGTGTTCATTATAAAAATTATTCCCTTCACCGTACAAGAAATGATATCCAATTATATTGCTTACATTTTTCTTTTTCATGTCTAAATTTAAATAAAATTCAATTTGGGTTATATCTATTGTACTTTTTAGAACTTCCTCTTGAAAAATTTTATAAATAATATTTTTTGCTTCATTTGGATGAGAGATTCCAGAGAAAATTGGGTAATATTGGAAACAATAATACTTTTCAGAGTTTTCAGTTATTCCTTCAAAAATTTCAAACCAACATTCTATTGGACGTATATAAATATTTGATTTTAGATAATTATATATTAATATTATATCTACAATAATAACAATAATAATAAAAACTGTCGTTAAAAGCCACCCTATAAATATAAGAGGAAATAATGCAGATAATGAAATATAAATTAAAAGACTACCAGTAAGGAATAAAGAAATAATTAAAGATAATATTGCTTCATGTTCTTTATCTTTCTTCGTATATAATAAGATGGGTGCATTTTGTATTATTAATTCCTTTCCAAAATCATTTAGAAAATCTTTAAATTCTACTTTTTTCCAATTAGAATCAGACATAATTAGAATCAAATTAATAATTTAGTTTAATATGGTTGAATTTAATTATAAATGTTTGTTGTTATTAAGATTGTTATTAATAAATCATGTCAAACGATTTGATCTTGAAAGATAATTTCGATAGGCTAATTTTAAATAAATTAAATTTTTACAATTCTAATTTTAAATTTAATAAATAATTAATTTAGTTCTCCTTCTAATTTTTAATTCGGATGATTCATTGAGATATATAATAAGATGATGGTTGATTTTAAAGAATTTTTAAGATATATTAAAAAACAAAATTATTATTCTGACCAAATAAAATATATAGAGCAAATGCCCGCAGAGCCAGTTGATTCTTTATTAAATGATGAAAAGACTACTGCTCTTTACATATTCCCCACAAAAGCACTTTCACGTGATCAATATCATATTCTCCTTAAAATGATGTTAGATATGAATATTCATGAAGAGAGAGTTGGTGTATATGATGGTGATATTGAATCTTATGAAAAACGTCAAGTACTGGAGAAATCAAATATTATTATTACTAATCCCTACGGTTTGCATTTTTATCTTCCATGGTTTACTAGAAAATGGAGTAGAATATGTAAAAATCTAAAATATGTGATTTTAGATGAAGTTCATGTGTACAGAGGAATTTTTGGATCCAATTTTGCTTTACTTTTACGACGACTTAAAAGAATTTTAGAAAATTATGGTGTTAAACCAATTTGGATTCTTTCTAGCGCTACGATTAATAACCCAAAAAAACTGGCGGAAAATCTTGTTGGAGAAGAATTTAATGTAGTAAGTGATGATGGTTCACCTGCTGGGGCGAAAAATGTAATTCTTTGGGAATTACCATATGATGAATTCTCTGGAAAATACAGATCTCCCCATCAGGAAACTAAAAATCTTTTCGTTTCTCATCTTGAACTTGGTATCCAAACATTGACTTTTACTCTCTCAAGAAAGATGGCGGAACTACAAGCAATGTGGACTAGAAGAGCAATACCCCATTTGAGAAATAAGATATTTAGTTATAGAGCAGGAATCAGCAAAAAATCTAGGCGAGAAATTGAAAGGAATTTTAAATTGAATAAAATTTTGGGAATAAGTTCAACTAATGCTCTAGAATTGGGGATTGATATCGGATCTCTTGATGCTACTATATGTTCTGGATTTCCAGGAACAAAGAAGAGGTTCTAATAACTTTAAAAAATGAATATATTATCAAAAATCATCTTTGTTGCGCTTCAAAAGAAAAAGCACTTAGTGAAAACGAAAATGGAAAGTTTGGAATTAAGGATCAAGAGAAATTTATTTCCTATTTGAAAGAATTAGTTGATGAGAATCTAATAATGAAGCGTGGAAAACGATTTTTTTGGAAAGGGGGATTCTATCCAAATCAGAAGTACCAACTTACTAATTTATCCGATAGGATATATGAAGTAATTTTACAATCAAAGACAAGAGAATTTCTCTTGACAACAGAAGATGAATCTTATGTTTTTCGTGATCTTCATCCTGGTGCTGTTTATCTTTATGAAGCAGAAACATATTTAGTTGTTGATTTAGATCTTGTTGAAAAGAAAGTCTATCTAAAAAAGTCTGATGTAGATTATTATACACAATCTTTAAAGCATACAGATATAGATGTTATTGAAATATACCAGACGCAAGTATTAGGAAAAGAAAAAAAGATCGAATCGAGTTTCGGGACTGTTAACGTAAGGCACGAGTATTACACTTATAAAGTTATAGATACATTAACTCAGGAAACTCGATCTCGGCAACCTTTAGAAGATATCCCTGTTATTGAATTCGAAACCCAATCCATGTGGTTTTTTATCCCCTTTGAATTTCAAAAGGAATTGGAATTAGAAGGATATGATTTAGGTGGAACTATTCATGCAATTGAACATGGTATGATTGCTATGGCTCCTGCATTGGCTCAGATCTCTCGATGGGATTTAGGAGGCGTCTCAATTGATTTTGACCCTGTAAGACAACAACCAATTATCTATATTTATGATGCTTTTCGGGGAGGTATTGGCATCTCGGAATCTCTTTACTACGAGATTAAGGATTTAATGAGTCTAGCATATTCTCTTATTAAATCTTGCTCATGTAATTCCCCCAATGGCTGCCCAGGCTGCATTATGTCGCCAAAATGTGGAAACAACAACGATCCACTTGATAAGCAAGGAGCCATTTTTCTATTGAAGAAACTCATTGAAGCACTTTAGTTTTTTTATTATGGATGATGATTGTAATTGTTGTGGAATCTCTTTGAAGTATTGACTATTAAGATAATTTTTATTTTATAGCATTCTAAATATAAATTATGTCAAGTTTAAATGATTTAAAGTGGTCAGATATAAAATCTAATACGATGAATGAGAATGAATATTTAAATTACATTAAACAAAAAGGAGTATATTCAAATTATAAAAATTATCAGATAAATAAAGATAAACTTGATAGGTTAAAGCAAAAAATGGATAATGATATTCATCTACTAAGAATATTCGCAATCGGAGCAGATTGGTGTCCAGATTGTTCTAAACAACTTCCAGCATTAATTAAGATTATTCAAGAATTTGGCACACCTTTTTATGAAATTAAAATATTATACGGTGTTAAAAAGAATGCTTTCCATAAGGGAGATGAATCACCATGGCATAAAAGGCATTCTCCACCAGAAGCAACTAATCCTAAATTTAATTTAATTAAAATCCCCACGATTTATTTCTTTAACGAAGATGGTAATTTACTTGGACGCATCGTTGAAAAGCCAAAATGTTCGAATACGCTAGAAGAGGAGATATGGGAGATAATTAAAAATTAATCCTTACTTTTACTTTCGGTTGATAAAAGTTTTTATTCTTTATTTTGAATAATTCTAATTTTAGAATGTTTGCATTTAGTCAAATTTAAATGAATAATTAATTTAAATTATTTTATGGTACGAAAACTCAATGTGAAGAGAGTTATCATCTTCAAACACGGGATAAGTTATTTCATTCTCGAAGGAAATATTAAAGGAAATGGATCCTTTGAAATGGAGTTTAATGTGGATGAAATGAATGATGTATTAAAGTCATTATTCGTTTTGGATACTAGTGATAATGGATATGTTTCATCAATTTCCTATGATGCGGCATTAGATGCTGATCAATTATTAAAATCTATAATTTTAGATATTCCTGATAAAGACTCTTTTACTTCTTTAATTACTCAAATCAAAGGTGCGCAAGTAAAATTAAAAACGAGTGGATCTGAGGAGGGAATGAGAGGTACGATCATGGGAATCGAATTTACAGATAAAATGATTGAAAATATGAAAATTACAGAAAAATTGATAACGTTAGATAATTATTAATTGTGAGTCAGGTGGGGACAACCTAAAAGATAGGAAGATCATTGTCTCTTATATCAGGGAATCGCCAGTCTGGAAAACCTCTTATAGACTTATTATGAGTAAAGAACAAGTGAGTGCCCAAAAATGTCTACTCTCTGGCTGGTGTATGGTTGAAAACACAACCAATCAAGATTGGGAAGAAATCCAACTTACTTTAGTAGCAGGCATGCCAGTATCTTTTATTTATGACTTTTATAAACCAATTTATATAGAGCGACTTAAAGTGGAACCACCTAAAGTTTTAAGTGCACGTCCCACCGAAATTGAAGAAGGTATAGAGGGTGAATCATATAATCTCTATATGAAAGAATCTGCAATGGAACCAATGGCAGCTCCCGCGCCCAGGATGATGAAGAGAAAAGCCCTTGCTGGGGGAGGGCCAGAGAGGTTTAACGCGATTATGGGGGGATTAGATGATACTTCCATTAAGGATAAATTAAAAACTTCTACTAAAACTTCCAGTAAAGATCTAGGGGAATTATTTGAATATAATATCACGAATCCAGTAACTATTGAAAGGAAAAAAAGCGCACTAGTTCCAATACTTACAGAAGAAATCAAATCGAAGAAAATTTTATTGTTTAATAAGAATGAGCATGATAAAAATCCTAATGCTTGTTTAGAAATTACTAATAATACAGATTTAATGCTTGAACGCGGACCTACAACTATTATATATGATGACAACTTAGCAGGAGAAGCAATCATTCCTTTCATGAATAAAGGGGA
>JARRLT010000357.1:2537-4871 GCA_037386725.1 Promethearchaeota archaeon | reverse complement strand
TTTGGATAACTTCAATTTAAAGAATTCGATATCAACAATAATACCCTGCATAGATAAAGATCCTTTAGAGGATATACTAAAGGAAATCAATATTGATAACCTTGATAATCGCATTAAGGATAATTTAGGAAATTATATTTCAATTAATTTTAGGATATTGAGTTCATATAGAAATGTTAAACAGACGTATTTAATTTTTAATTTTTTGACTCTTTTGATTTATATTTCATTTTTTGGGATCTGGTTTATCTACAAACACATATCATTTCTATTGGATCCTTGGAGATCTTTGGATTTCTTATTAGTAGTAATAGGTGCGCCTTTTATTGTGTATTTTCTTTATCTATGCAGGGTATTATTGTTGATATCGAATTCTTTAAATTTAAGTTATCCAAATCCAAGAGATTTTAAAAGGATTAAATCCAATGATTTTGAATTTACAAATACTTTTTATAATCATTTTAAAAATTTTTTAAACCAAAATGAAGAAGATTTGATAAAGACAGAAATTAGAACCCTAATTAAATTGGAATTTTACCAGAATAATTATCAAAAGATTATTGAAAAATTAAAGTTTGCCTTAATTTTAGGGATTTTATGCTTCTCCGCATCCATTTTATTATCAGCTTTTCTTTAACTTTTTAGTAATAATAAAAAATTAACCTTTCTTTTATTTATTGATTTTTCTTGTATATAAAAGAGCAATAATTAAATTCGAGATACACATATTATAAAGAAACTTAGGAAAATTTCCAGATTTTATCTAATATAATCTAATTTATTACATTTTTAATTTTAACCTAAATAAATTTTCATTCAATATTACATCAATAATTTTGAATTTAGATCTTTTTCTTCCTCATGAGAATCAATATATAACCAAATTTTAGAATTATCATTAAAATTCATATTGAACCCCTAATTCATTATTTACTAATTTATAAATTAGTATTTTATGAAAAATAAATAATAAAAATAAAAAAAGCAAAAATTGGTATTATAGTTTAACGAATTGTTCTTTCGCGGCCCCGCAAACCGGACAAACCCAATCATCAGATATTTCTTCAAAAGGAGTTCCTGGATCTACTCCTCCATCGGGATCACCCTTTACTGGATCATACACATAACCACAAACAGTGCACTTATATTTTCCTCCTAATTCTTCACTAGTCTTCGTTGGAGAAATTGATTCAACTTCCTCAGCAGAAATTTCTTCCTTAATCTCTTCGTACGGCAATTCATATAAATTAGGCATTCCATGTTCATATTGTTTCATCGCGTATCTTGAGATCACAATTCTTTGTATTTCTGAAGTACCTTCGTAGATTTGAAAAAGCTTTGCATCTCTAAACAACTTTTCAACTGGATAGGTCTTAATATAACCATAACCACCAAAAATCTGAATTGCTTCTGTGGTAACATTCATAGCTACATCTGAAGCAAATGCTTTAGCGCATGCTGAACTAATATTGTTATCCATCCCTTGATCAGCCTCCCAGGCAGATTTATAAGTTAATAATCGAGCAGCTTCAATATCCTTATACATTTCTGCGATTTTAAATTGAATCGCTTGATAATGATCAAGGGTTCTTCCGAAAGTCTTTCTTTCTTTAGCATAATCGATGGCATATTCCATCGCGGATCTAGCACAACCGACAGAGAAAGCCCCTATTGCGGGGCGTGTATGAGCAAAAGTTTGCATTGCAAGAACAAAGCCTCTACCTGGTTTTGCTAAAACATTTTCCTTAGGAATTCTTACATCTTTTAATATTACTGAACATGTATTTGATGCTCTTTGTCCTAACTTTGGAATATGTTTTCCTGTTCTAACACCTTCATAATCAGTAGGAACAATGAAAGAACAAATTCCTCTATGTTTTTGTTCGGGATCTATCGTTGCAAAGAGTGAGATATATTTAGCGTATCCAGCATTTGTTATCCAATATTTTGAACCATTTAGAATGAAATCATCTCCATCTTCTTTGGCTCTACACTGAATTCCTGCGACATCTGACCCCATACCTGGCTCGGAGGTTGCGAAACTTATTAACCCAAAGTTCTTCGTGAGATCTCCTAAAATCCGTTCTTTCTGTTCTTCATTCCCCCCCATAATTATGGGTTCCGCACCTAGATTATTAGCAAACATAGATGTAGCGATTCCAGGGCAAGCTGCAGCTATTTCTTCAACAACTATCACTGATTCCATTAAACCATATCCAAGACCCCCATACTTCTTTGGGATTGCAAGATTTAATAATTTCGCTTTCCATGCTTTTTCCAAAACACCCATAGGCATCTTCGCTTTTTCATCATAGCTTTTGGCTATTGGTAATA
>JARRLT010000357.1:891-2510 GCA_037386725.1 Promethearchaeota archaeon | reverse complement strand
TTTTTGATCTTCAGTTAATTGAAAATCCATTTTAATAACCATATAATTTTTAAATTTTTCTTAAATTCCTTAGGAAATTGATTGTTTTAACTAAATTTTAATTTTTAGCTTTTAAATTATTGATTTTTCTTTAGTTAACTTGATCTAATCTTATATATTTCCTAAAATTCAATAATATTAAAAAAAGTTCATCTATCCAGTTTTGATCCACAAACAGGACAGAATAATGATCCTTTAACTGTTGCACCGCATATTTCACAGAATCTTATTTGTGAACCTCCTTTTTTAGGGGGATTAAGTGTAGTTATTGATAGTTTCTTATCTGAATGCTTAATTCTGGTTGATTTAATTTTCTCTGGCTTAAAATATTCAGGTTTATCAGATTTATGCTTTTCTATATCTGTAAGTTCATTTGGTTTGGACTCGATTGTAATTTCTGTGCCAAAAAATCCTCCTACTTTAACTATTTTTTTAATTGGTTGGCTTTCAAAGACTTCTTCTTTTTGCTCCGTTTCAACACTTTCAATTTCTTTTTCTTTAGGTTGCTGTTTTTCTTTTTGGATTTCTTCATTTAGATCTTGATTTTGTTCTTTTAGAATTTGGTCTACATATTCTTCATCAATTTTAAGAAGGGTTTCGCATTGAATACATCGAAATATATGGTTAAAACCAACATTATTTGATATAGAATAACGAGCAGCACAACAATTATGATAGGCTGCATTACAATTATAACATTTATGGAGCTCGTCTGAGTAGGTAGCACATATGGGACATTTCTCTTCTTGGCAAAGAATTCCGATATGCTCATCATCTTGAGTTAAACTTATAAGATCTGTTGCCAACTTTTCATAAAAGGTTTTATCTTCTTGTTTAACCTGAGATTTTGTTGTTTTTATAATATTATATTTATCCTTACTTTTTATTAGTGATTCAAGTACTCCTTGAAATTTTTTTCCATGTTCACAATATAGTAATCCACCATATGTCTCGCTAGTTATAACTTTTAACTTTACTTCATCACCCATAAATTTATGATCTACAGATTGTATTTTCCCCAGTCTTATGACATCTACACTCGTTTCAAAATTACTCGCCTTTAAAATAAGATTATAAAGAGAAGTATGATATTCATTTGATTGTTGGCTGGGTCTATCTGAAAGTATAATAACTTGATATGATTTTAATTCTCTGCGACTATTTTTAAAGATATGAGCTAAAATCTCGTATAATCCATTCTCAAAGTAACTCCTTTCATCTTCTCTTTGATCCCAGAACTCTTCAATAAATTTTAAAATTTTTATTCCATCTAATTCATTATATTTCGTTTTTAATTCCTTTCCTTTTAAAAATAAAACAACCCCAAAGGAGCATAGACTTGTTAGTTCATCCTTTTTTTCAAAAAAGTTTTCTAAAGCCTTTAAAAGAGTTCTTTTTTTAAGAAAATCTGTTATTAAATCTATATAAAAAATTACTTCACTTTTCTTAATTCTATTACTACTCGCAACCATTATAGTTCATTTAAATTAAAGGTGTCATCAATAAATCTTTATATAATTTTTCTCATATCTCAATATGTTGAAGATAATATAATAGGCGCCATATTTATTTTTAATGAA
>JARRLT010000357.1:0-812 GCA_037386725.1 Promethearchaeota archaeon | reverse complement strand
ATAAATATTATAAAAAAGATAATTATTTCAATTTAGAACCGCAATGAACACAAAAATTATTTACATCTGAGGTTAAAAGTTTCCCACAAACAGGGCAAATTCTATTCTGATTATTCAAAGAACTTTCCTTTTCCTCATTTGGAGGCATCCAATACTTAGATTTTTTATTATTATTACTTAATAGATTTATATCTTTATCATTTGTGATTTTTTCCTTTTGAGAAACCTTTTCTTCCTCATTCAAATTTGGTAAAGAATTTTTATCATATAAGATTTTATCATCAAATTTTTTAACATTATAAACACTTCCGAAAAAACCACCAATTTTAACTTGTTTTACACCATTGGGTTGTTCAGATTTTACTTCTTGAGTTATCTTTTTTTGGTTTTCTTGAACATCATTAGAAGGGAAAACCAATCCTTCAGGCGGTTTAATCTTTTTAAGATTATTAGAATCTTTATATTCTTTCTCAGATTTTTTGTATGAAGATTGATTTTTATATGATTCAAATTCTGTTTTTTCACCCAAATAATCTTGAACAGAAATATCTATATTAATATCTTCTATTTGGATAAATTCATCTTCATCTACCTTTAATAAGGTATCACATTGAGGACATCTCCAGATATGAGGAATTCCTATATTATTATTGATTGTATAATTGACTGCACAATGATTATGATAGGCCTCTCCACAGTCGGGGCATTCTTTAGGAATATCTTTTTCTTCCATGCAAATTGGACAAATTTTATCTTGACAAAAATAACACACTTTGTCTGAACCATGATGTAAAACCAAATCTTTTGCTAAA
>JARRLT010000356.1:0-4147 GCA_037386725.1 Promethearchaeota archaeon | reverse complement strand
ACCAGTCACCGATGCTATTATTCAATTGAGGAATTTAGCAGTTAGAAAAGGCAACATGCACCCTACCCACGTAAGTCTTAGTCATCAATTATTTAAAACTGGTCATGGCGTACCCATTGATAATGAAAAATGGGAAGCATTGAGAGTATATCACGAATTGCCAGCAAGACCGCCAACAGTTCATTCAAACCCAAATGGTGTAAAAGAAATACAAATTCTTTTAGAAAGCACGCATTTTGATGAATTAGTTGGAATTGGACAAGAAGAAGAAAAAGAAGTCGAATATGAAAGTGAATTAGACTATCTTTCAAAACACATGACCAATATACAGGCTATAGTTGAAGTATTACCATTTTTATAGTAAAATTGGAGAGGAATTAGTTTGAAACAAAATTTAAAATATTCGTTGTTTCTTGGTTGCATAATTCCGAACAGATATCCATTTATTGAACGAGCCACGAGAAAAGTTTTTGATAAGCTTGGAATCGAATTACAAGAAATGAATTCTGCGAGTTGTTGTCCTGCTCCAGGAGTTTTTCGAGGATTCGATATTGATTCTTGGCTTTTATTGGGCGCCCGAAACATCACCATCGCTGAGGAAAACGGAACTGATATCGCTTTAATGTGTAATGGTTGCTACGGAAGTTTACTTGAAGTAAATAACATCTTGAAAAATGATCCTAAAAAACTTAAAATAAAGAATATGATTGAAATAAGTTCGTGAAGTATTTAGACTGTATTCATATTTTATTGGTGAAATAATAGTTATGGGATATATTGAAATAAAAGGAAAAAAATATGAAATTTCGGGTAAAAGACTTATACTTTGGGAGCAAAGTCTTAAATCAATTAGAGAAATTGGAAACTTAGAAAACTTAGAGAATCTTACTATTTTGAATTTAGACCGTAATAACATTGAAAGCCTTGATGGTTTGGAGAATTTAGTTAACTTAAAAATCTTATCTATCGAAAATAATAATATTAAAGAAATAAGAGGATTAGAAAACTTAACTAAATTAAAAAAATTAAACTTGGAAAGGAATGAAATTAGTCAAATTAAGGGACTGGATAACCATACCAATCTAATAGAATTAAAATTAGGTTTTAATGATATATCAGTAATTAAAGGACTGGAAAACTTAAAAGGTTTAAAATATTTGTCATTGAGTAGTAATCAGATTTCTGAGATATATGGATTAAGAGAACTGGAGAGTTTAGAACATTTATTTTTAAGTAATAATTCAATATCAAATATAAGAAATATTGAGAACCAAAAAAAGTTAAAAATTTTAAGTTTGGGTGGGAATAAACTAACCAGAATTGAGAAAATACCTAAAAAAATAGGTTCATTAAGACTGAGTATGAACGAAATCAGGGAAATTACTGGTTTGAAACATTACTTAGATTTAAAAACATTATTTTTAGATCATAATAAGTTGTCCGAGATTAAAGGATTAGATACACTCATTAATTTGAGTTATCTAAATTTGGCAAATAATCAAATAAATGAATTAAAAGGATTAGGAAATTTAACTAAACTACAACAACTTTATTTAAGCGGAAATAAAATTAATTCCGATTTGATTGAAAAATTAGGTGGCGTAGATCGCTGGGGTTGTGCCCTTAAACCTCAAAAGTTTGTGGAATACTGCCGAAAGAACAAATAAATCTCTTTAGGTTCCAATTTTACTTCTCTTTTTCATTTTATTCCTAGCTTAAATTTTTATTTTTTTCTAATATATATGGGTATATTAAGTTCTGAGTTCTGAGGTATCCTCAGTTCTCAGATCCTATATACCCACTTTTAACTGGGTCTCCGCGTTGAGAAAAGGAATTCTTTTCAAAGGGGCGGGAAAGGATGGGGGTATATACCGTCAAAATAACTTTATCTCTCAGGAAAGAAAGCGGAGTATTAAATTATATTAGTAAATACAAATAAAAGAAGAAGAAAAAGGTTAGATAAACAAAAAACTAAACAATCCGCCTTATCGCTCAAGAATGTTTTTGTACGGATTCCATGTATCGTATAAACGGATGTAATCCCTATAATTCAGCTTCACATAACAATTAAAGTTTACATCGCTGACTTTATGGCAGAGTAATATCTTCCGATCGTTCGGATAATTTCACTTCTCCTTTTTCTGAAGGATGAGATCCTTCTAAATTTATGATTATTTGAAATTAAAGTTTCAATTTTCTGCTTCCATGTACCACAGAAATAATTTCAAGATGATCTTGCTTAATTAGATAGATAATTCGATAATTTTTATAAAGGATTTCTCTGAGATTGGGATTATCATATTCTGGGACTTTTCTCCCGAATTTCGGAAATTGTTTTAAATGACTCACCATCTCATAAATTTCATTGATTAAAATATGGGCATAATTGGGTGAATCTTTAGAAATATACAAAGCAATATCATCCAACTCCTCAAGCGCATTGTTAGTCCATTTTATTTCAACCATTTTGCTAAACGCTCTTTTGCTTCTTCATGAGTGAAGAGTTTTCCTTCTTCAGAATCTTTTAACCCTTTTTCAATTTTTTGCCGAACATATATTGCTTCGATTATGTCTTCCATGGTTGTGTCATCTGGAAGAGTTTTTATCATTTCTATGATCGTATCTTTTTCTGTCGCCATTATATTTTACCTCACTGAATAATAAGAATCTAATAGATATATATACTCAGACACTATAAATTTTTTCTTTTTTTAAAGAGGTGTTATTCGATACTAAATCCTTTTTAATTTTGATTAATCTTTCCTCACTCAAAGAATAAAGGGTATATCTAAAAATAAAATAGTGATATAATCAATAGGATTGATTTCCAAAGATTACATTAAGGAAAATAGAATAGAGTAGAATTCATATAATTATTCTTAATTCTTCTATATTTTCCTATTGAATTCTAATTCCCAAGAATCACAAATTTTGATCCCATTTAAATTTTTTTCCCAGAATCCATGGATCAAATACAGAGGGAAATTATACAGATTTTCTGTATTGGGAATCCTATCCTCAAAGAAGTTATAACGAATGAAAGAATAATCCAAGAGCTTGCCAATAAGGGATCACAAATTGCTCAAATGATTAGCACCGGCTATCATTCGGACCTTAAAGCAGAAGTGTCTCAAAAAATCCCCGTATCCCAAAATTCGATACAACATCAACTTCTTATGAATGACATTGCCGAAAAGGTACATTCACAGCCCGATTTGCTAGGAAATTCCATAGAAAATGAAATTAACCTTGTGAAGGAATCTCTAGACAAATTAGGAGTGCTAAAACAATTTGGTAATTCAATGCTTTTAGAACCGGGAGGAAAAGTTGGCTATGTTAAGCATGAATCGGGGAAGAAATATGAGATAGGTGATATTATTATCTACAGATTACAGAATGGGTTAAATGTATATCATGTCGTCGTAGGTTATAAAAAATTAAATGATGGACGAATCTATAGGACTCAAGGAATAAATAATAAGGATTTGGATCCGAATCCTGTGTATGAACATCAACTTGTCGGACAGGTAGTCAAATTCTCCGAATCAGAATTAGCATTCTTAATTGAGATGGCGGAACAAGGAAGAATACCCTATATTGAGGGACTGGGGATGACAAGACAAGCAAGAGAAAAAATTAAATTATTACAAGATATCTCAAAATTATTTTATGACGCAACAGATAATAATGATTTTAATTTAAAGCAAAATTTCGCCATATTTAATTCATTTTTGACAAATGATCCAAATTTACAAACTACATTGGAGGAATTTAAAACAACCGAAATGAGTGATAAAGCCATTTCTCAAGACTTAATAAAGACGATGAATTGGATATTTAAACTTAAATTGGATCCCCACTCGGGGACAGTAAATGGATATAATGGTTTCTACACACCAGAGAATCTTGAATCAATAAAACATGAATGCTTAAAGAGATTCGGTGAATTTTCAAGGGAAAACATTATCTCCACGGATTTATTACCGTTATATGACAAATATTCTCAAATAATTTTAAATTCACCTAAATTTAGTTTGAAATTACAGGTTGGAATATTTGAAATTATCTTGGGAATTGAAACACTTCAAAGTAAAACGGACATGAAAAATAAACTCGGAAGCTACATTTCAGAATTCGCGAGGAATCC
>JARRLT010000355.1:0-3812 GCA_037386725.1 Promethearchaeota archaeon | reverse complement strand
TTTTTTTAATTTTATCAAAAAAATTTTACATAGTAGTATTTATCGTTTTAACTTTTTCTCAATCAATTCGACTGGATTTGTTCCTTTCAAATTACATATCTGACTTTGAAATAATTCAAATCTAACATCTAGTTCCATTTGTTTTGATATTTGTCTATAAGTAAATGTCGGAATAATATCCATTTCTTGTATTACTTTATCAACAATATCAACAACCATTCCTACTTTTTCCTTTTTTATTATTTTATATATTTCATCCAAGCATAAGTCCATCATTTGTTCTGTTGTGATATTTGGGTTAAGTCCATTTAAATTATATTTTGGCAATGAATCAATTGATGTAATTTGTTTAGAAGTTTTTGATCCATCATCTAATGTAAAACTTACTAGCTTTTTATCAGCGGGAATTTCTTTATACAATTTTTGATAGCAACAATTTTTATACTTCTTCCCTGATCCACAAGGACAGGGGTCATTTCTTTTTACTTTTCCCATATTATCTTTACTTATTTATATTCTCTTTAAGCAGCTAACGAACCGCAATTAAGTTGCAGCCCATAACAACAAATTTTTATTTACTTCTTCTGCCAAAGATTAAGCAAACTGTGCTTAATTTTCCGTTTACGCAAAGCACAGTTTGCAAGACTATTAATTAATTTGACTACGTTGAACAAGATACTTTATGCGGATCATCTACTTCAAAAATCTCAAAAAAGCCAAATGCGTAAAATGCTGTCAACTTAAATTGCATTGTTAGGCCGACCTATAATATTATATGATATTGACCATATTTTCCAAGAAATTTTCGGTCGCTTGAAAATAATTTACCATTAAAAATTAAATTTATTTTATATAATTCTGTCGTACCACTTTTCCAATAATAAAATAACATTTTCTTATTGTTATCATTTGTTATTGTTAATGGGAGTGATATTTCTTCTTTTAAAGTTTCATCAACCTTTTCATTTTCTTTCCAATCGATATCTTTCCAACTGTTTAAAACGATATTCATTTTATAATATGGTGATTCTAATTGAGACCATAATGATGGTATCTTTAATAAATCATCATCTGTTAAATGTTTTGGCCCATTGTCTAAAAAGTTATTTAATAGATCAGTAACAGAATGTTTTGAATCAATCACAATAGGTTCAATACTATTAGCACTAACTTTAATTAGCTCAGAAAGTCTTGGTTCAATGGCGTTTAATGTAAATAATAATATTTTGATATTTTCAAAAGGAGTTTTAATCTCTCTTTCGAATATTGTATGTTGAAGAGTTGAGTCAATATTAATTTTATTATCTGGTTTAAAATAGTCCATCGTTTCTTTATAAGAATTCAGAAATTCCTTTGCAGCAACATACCGAGCTTTTTCAATATAATTTCTATTTTGTGCTTTCAAAGAAAGTGTGCAACACAATAAACAAATCAATAAAAATATTTTATTTCTTTTCATAGCAAAACATGCGTAAATTATCTTCACACGCATGGTTTGCAACCTGTTAATTAGAATGACTACGTTGAACAGGATACTTTAAGCGGTGCAACTACCCCAAAAATCTCTAAAATGACAAGTGCGTAAAATGCTGTCGGCTTCAACTGCTTGTTATATTTAGCCTGGTCATATTGCACTATGCATTTTCAAGAACTATCTTGTGGACCATATTCAAAACTCAGATGACCTACCAAACAATTTGGACAACAATATTCTATATATTCCCTAAAACTGTTATACCAAATATCTATCTTTGTTAATAATTTATCAATCTTTTCTAATAATTGCTTCCTTATTATTTCTATTGATGCGGCCTTGATTCCCGGAGAGAATATTCCGCCATATCTGATTTTTCTAAATCCTTCTGGTAATATATGCCATAGAAAACTTTGTATAAACTGCTCACAACTTATCGTTTCCTCTTTTATTTTTGCTATTCCTTTTTTATCTGTATCCTTATAATCTTTGTATGAAAATATTACCGTTGCTTCATCTACTGCTTTTATCCTTGTATTCGATATAGCTACTCTATACGTATATCTCGATATATATTCCAATACTTTTTCCGATGATAATATCGGCGGTTTACTAAATATTACCCATTCAGCTCTGAATGCTTCTGAACATAATATATTAAAACCATCTAATGATGAATATACTGCCAGTTTTCCAGGAAATTTTAGTCTGTCTTCACTATAGGTTTCTTTTAATAACTCCACAAATTTTCCCCGCATTACCTTTGACATTGCCATCACTGGGAATAAGAATTCTTTCTTGTAGGGTAAGCTTACATAATCTTTACCTCTTATTCCCCCACCCGTCACTATGTAATGAATATGGGGATGATATGAAAGCTTTTGACCCCAGCTATGAAGTACGCCTATATAGCCTAACTTTCCTCCCAAATATTTTTTATCCGATGAAAATTTGTTCAACGTATAAAAACTTGATTTAAAGAATATCTCATATATTTCTTCTTTATTACATAAGCTTAGATTATTTAATACATGCGGCATCGTGAATATTACATGATAATACGTTACTGGGAGTAAGTCCTTCATTTGTTTGGCTATCCATTTATATCTTTTATAACTATTACATTTATTACAATGCCTGTCTCCACAAGAATTTGGTTTTATTTCAATATGCCCACATTCTTTATTATCGCATCTTTCTATATGATAGCCCATTGATGGTGTTTTACACCTTCGGATATTCCTTATAACTTTATGTTGATGAAGTGATGCTTTATGATTTGTTAGATATTTTTCCCAGGAAGCATTAAATATATCTGCTAAAGTATAATTTTTCGTTAGCATTTATATTCTTTTCTTTTTTTGAATTGGCTGACTGCCGAAGGCTTAATATAACGAACCGCAATTAAGTTGCAGCCCATAACTAGAAACTTATATTTATTACCTCTGCCAAAGATTATGCAAACTGTGCTAACTTTCCGTTTACGACAAGCACAGTTTGCAAGACTATTAATTAATTTGACTACGTTGAACAAGATATTTTTTGCGGATCATCTACTTCAAAAATCTCTAAAAGCCAAATGCGTAAAAGCTGTCAGCTTGAAATGCAATGTTAGGTGGCCTTTTATCCACAACCATCCATACCTAAGATTTTTTCTTCAATAGAAAAACAATATGGAGTTTTATTCTCTAATTTAATCCAACCTTGTTGATTTTTTAATTTTATTTTTACCCACCATACTGTTTTTGGTCTTTTAATCATTTTACCAGAATATTCTCTTCTTATTATTTCTTTTTGATAATTTTCTTCTGTAGCTTCTTTTTCATTATCAAATACTGGCCAAAATATATTTACATATTCTTCTGTATTATCATGCTTTACAAGAATTTCACCTTCTTGACAGTTATAAATGAAAATAGTATCACCTAATATAAAACTATATATCGGCTTCGTTACTATTACTTTTCCAATTTGTATAAAATGTAAATTACCTGTTTGAGCATATATTGTATCATTATTATTTAGTTTAAATATTACATTACTTGTATCGTCTTCATTAGGATAGACATCTATACTTTCTTTTACTATCCATTTACCAAATTGGCAACACTCAAATGGACAATAATTGTAAAATATAATTTGATTTTTTGAGTCTTGTGAATAAATAAAAATATTTAATAAAATTAATGGTATTATTAGTTTTTTCATTGATAGTCTATTACTTTATATTTATTTGCCACCTAACGAACCGCAATTAAGTTGCAGCCCATAACTAGAAACTTTTATTTATTACCTCTGCCGAAGATTAAGCAAACTGTGCTTATTTTTCCGTTTACGC
>JARRLT010000354.1:2375-3572 GCA_037386725.1 Promethearchaeota archaeon | reverse complement strand
AAAAAATTTGTAAGATGCTAAATATTGAAAGATTATTAATTGATTCTGGAAAAAGTCAAAAAATTGATGATGAAATTAATAAGAGAATCACCGATAAAGGAATTACTCAATATAGAGATGAATTGATCTCTTCAGAAGCAATTTACTATGTATTATTTTATTATTATATGGAAGATAAACTTGAAGATTTAAGAGAGTTAAATTTAGTTGAAACGTTAGTTTTAAGAATCCATCGAAACATTGAAATAATCTCTTTCTCAGAGCAAACTAATAACGATCTAGTTAGTGAACTGTTTTATTCATGTGAAGCTTTAAAGCTATTTAATTGTATAGAAAATAAGAAGATAACAATCAATCTTGCGGAATACTTATTTCCAGAAGATGTAATTAGGGAAATTGAGAAAAATGAAGATTTTTATAAAAATGAAAGCCATTTCTTACATAAACACATCGACAGATTTACAGGGGAAACATATCTCTCCCAATGAATAATGAACTCCTTATAGTAAAAGATCAATTTGATAATAAATCTCACACTAATTATGAAACAATTAAAACTGGAATATTGACAAGATTTATTACCCTTAAAGCTACATGCCCCATTAAATATTCAACCACATGTTTTTTCCCTCGTGCTGTCATAATGATAAGGTCAAAATTTTCTGCGTATTTAATTATTTCTTCAACTACATTTCCTTTCAATAATTTAGTTTCGATAGTATTCACATTAAAACCTTGCATTTTTGCTTCATTAAGAGCTTTATTTAAATACTTTATACCTTGATTTTGCATGACTTCTCCAACATTAGTATAACTTGAATCACCTTTAAGACGCATTTGTTTAACTTGTTCCTCGTTCACAACATGAAGAAGAGTTATTTTAGAACCCTCAAATGCTTGTGAAAATCGTAATGCATAACTAAAGGATTCAAAACTCTTGGAGCTCCCATCAAGTGGGACCAGAATTTTTTCATAATTTATCTTTTCGATCATTTTCTTATCCTCAAAAATATTTTTTTAATTTTTAATACTTTCTAAGTACTGTCCCACAGATAGGACATTTTTTCATACTACCTGGTAGAGTTATTCCACATGAGGGACATTTTTTAACTAAAGGAGTTTTATATTTAAATTCAATATTTATGTCTCTATTTCTAGGTATTTCTTCTTCGGTACCAAGGTCAAATTTAATTTTTT
>JARRLT010000354.1:0-2353 GCA_037386725.1 Promethearchaeota archaeon | reverse complement strand
AAAAATTACCGTAAATATTTTTCAGAGATATATTCTTTTGCATTATTAACAATTTCTTTCACTTTCTCAGTATCTATTTCTTTTTCAATTTCTTCTGATATAAAATCTTTTTCTGCTTCACTTTTAAACTTAATATCAGAAAAATTGTTTTGTATTACAAATGGTTTATATTCTATACCAGCACCTTTATAAAATTTAAAGAAGAATTCATAGAAATGTAACCTTAAAGTGTTGAGAAAAACGATTAATCCTTCTAATAATATCACAATTAAGTTTCCAAATATAAGTGAAACTATAATGATAAATTGGGTAACGAAATTATTACCTACTATTAAACCGGCCATGGCTCGAATAGCAAGCATTAATGAGATATGTGCTAGAGCCAAAGCCAATAATCGAATATATGAAAAAACATTACCGGGTATAGATAATACTGTTTCAAACGTTTCAATAGAGCCTTCAGCTAATAATTGCCCATAAGTTTGTTGCTGAATATATGATATTCCTAAAGCCTTGCCAACAATTTTAAAGACAATTAATAAAAGACCCGCAATAATAGGTAATAGGACAGGATATGGGGCTGCAAACCACGCATTAAAGTCGACACTATAACGAAATATAACATAAAATCCACTATCCAAGAAAAACATTTTTGGTATTGTTTCGGTTAGAGCTAAATATCTTTTATTTTGCATGAAATAATTAATAAATTGTAATATCCATCCCAGATTGAGGTGTAAAACTCCTAATATCACCGCAATTATAAATAAAACCATCACATTTTCTAATGGATGATATAAAATTAGAGCTCCAAAGAAAGGAATTGGTATGGGAATTGGGTTCAGTTGGTATCCTAAAATTTGTTGTTGTCCAAAAAATTCTCCATATAAAAACCCAAAAATCATTGCTGCCCACCCGCAATAGAAGATGATCCAAGACATATTTTTAATATCCCCAGTTTTCCTTTTCCTAAATATAATTCCTCCTACCAAACCAGCGATAATCAATATTAAACCGTGACCTATATCCCCAAACATTATACCAAAGAGAAGTGGGAATGTAATAAAGAGAATAGGAGTAGGATCGATTTCTGCATATGAGGGAATTCCATACATTCGTGTTAAAGTCTCAAATGGGCGGATTATAAAATTATGTCTCATACGTGTCGGAGTTTGAGCTTGTAATTTTTCCTCTTCATTTTCTGAGCTTACATCCTCTTCTTCTTGACCTTTACCCTTTTCTGATTTTTCACTTTTTTTATCTTCAGTTTTTATAAACGCTTCATTTTCTTTTTCCATAATAGATCAACTTTTTATCTTGTATATTTATTTCATTTTTTAATTTTAGTTGTCTTGATTTGTATTTGTTCTCCAAATTCCTCTTTGAGGTTGTTATCAACTTTCTTTTTTTGATCGGAAGGTACAAAAAATTCTAATTCTAACTTTTCATTAGATATTTCTCTAAATTGATCTTGAACATTATTATATTTATCTATATTTTCTATAACTTCTTTCATAGCTCCAAATTTTATTATATTATCATCTCGAATTCTATTGATTTCCTTGCGATATTTAAAAAGTGTCTTATTTATTAAATCAATTTCTTTAGTAATTCTACTAAAATTAATACCATCAGAAGTCAAATACTTTTTCAAGATTGGCACCTCTTCAGCATGAACAATGTTTATACGTTTTCGTAAATCTTCTTCTTTATCTTTGGGATATACCGTGAAAAAAGCAATTCGTTCCTCAGAGATATTTTGGTACTCATACACATTTGGGAATTCTGAAAAAGAAAAAAGATCCTTAAAATTTGCTAGATTTTTTGAAAAGGTGGTATACACTTTCAGATTTAATTGTTTAAATTTGGTGAGCGCTAAACGATTAAAATTATATTCATTCAAAAATGAATAACTGTCTCTTATTAATTCGATACTTTCTAACTCGATATTTGCTTTTACGATGTACCGTTCTAATTCATTCGCTCGATTTTGATAAAAGTTAATTTCTTCAGTTATATGATTGATTAATTCCTCCATATC
This sequence comes from Promethearchaeota archaeon, assembly GCA_037386725.1. Taxonomy (GTDB): domain Archaea; phylum Asgardarchaeota; class Lokiarchaeia; order Sigyniarchaeales; family SOKP01; genus JARRLT01. The sequence continues at coordinate 312 of JARRLT010000354.1, read as the reverse complement.
CTTTACTTTAAAAGTTACTCTTTCTTCTGGTTTTATTTTTAAATTTTTTAGATCTGATTCAGTAATTTCCAATTTCTTATAGAGTGTTTCTAAATTATCTTTAAGATTCTTAATTTTTTTCTGTTTTGATTTTTCTTCCTCTGCTTCCCCTTTATATTCCCCTTCTTTAGGTTTAATATGAACAGATTCTTGTTCTGCTAAGGTTATCAGAAATCGATCTTTTTCAGACTTGTTAATTGTAATTTTAAACAAAAACATTTTAGAATTATTCATATATTAAACCGCCTCTTTTTTATTTTGAATCAAATCCTT
>JARRLT010000353.1:0-3370 GCA_037386725.1 Promethearchaeota archaeon | reverse complement strand
TTAAAAAAGTTTTACTTGACTCATCCAAGGATTTAGCTCTAATACAATATACTGGGGGTACAACGGGGAGGCCAAAAGGAGTTGAAATAACCCATTCCAATCTGGTTTCAAATATGCATCAATTTAATACATGGCTTAAACGTGATCATGGGACTGATACCACAATTTCTGCATTTCCATATTTCCATATAGCTGGATTATTTATTGGATTATTTCTAACGTATATTGGCTCATCACACGTAATAATAGCAAATCCGAGAGATACTGACCATATCATTGATCAAATAATGAAAATAAGGCCAACAGTATTTGGGAATGTACCTACTCTCTATTTAATGGTTCAACGAAATCCAAAATCAAAATCAATTCCTGATGATATTCTCGATAATATTTCCTTATATGTTTCAGGAGCAGCTCCATTTCCTGCCGAAGCAATAAAAGATTTTGAGAGTCAATTTCATACTGAAAATAAATTTATAGAAGTATATGGAATGACTGAATCTGCCGTACTCGTTACTGTAAATCCTGCTTTTGGTGAAAAAAAGATAGGTAAAGTAGGATTACCTCTTCCTGATACAGATATAAAATTGATAAATGTTGAAACTGGAGAAGAAGTTCCGATTGGACAACCCGGTGAAATAATATTGAAAGGACCTCAAATAACTAAATCTTATCATAATAAACCAGAAGCAACCGAAATAACATGGATTGATGGATGGCTTCATACAGGGGATGTAGGTGTGTTTGATGAAGATGGTTATCTTAAAATCGTAGATCGAACAAAAGATATGCTTAGTGTTAGTGGATTCAAAGTTTATAGCGTTCATGTTGAAGAAGTTTTGACTAAACACCCTAATATTCAACTTATGGCAATCATTGGTCTTCCAGATAAAGATAGACCTGGGAGTGAAATTGTAAAAGCTGTTATCCAACTGAAAGAAGGATTAGAAGCAACTGAAGAAATCAAAAACAGTATAAAAAAATATGCCTCAGAAAACCTTGCAAAGTTAGTGAATAAGAGATAACCATTAACCTCTTAAAAATTATATTTCCCCCCTTCGAAGCTAAGAATACGATAAAAAACTAATATATATAGGAAAAGAAATAAAAATTAATTACTAAATTCACTAATTTTTTCGTAAGATTTTTTTATCTATTTTTCCCACAGCAGTGAGAGGGAGTTCTTTTGTGAATTCAATGATTTTAGGAACTTCATAGGGAGAACATTTTTCTTTTGCATAATCGGTAATTTCTTCTTTTAAAATCTTCTTATCCTTCTCTTGATACTCTGGATTAAGTTGTATAAAAGCTTTTACAATTTCACTTCCTGGACGATCTGGATTAAGAATCCCAACTAAAGCAATAAAGTCAATTGCAGGATGTTTCGAAAGAACATCCTCTACTTTTGAAGAGAATACTTTAAAACCGCTTACAATTATCATATCTTTTGTTCGATCTACAATTCTTAAATATCCCTCTTCATCCATTATTGCCACATCCCCCGTATGCATAAATCCTTCATTATCTATCGCTTTTTTGGTTTCTTCTGGTTTATTATAATATCCTTTCATTACCATTGAACCTTTAACTAATATCTCTCCAGCTGCTCCTATCGGCACAGTTGCATTTGTTTCTGCATCAACTAATTTTAAATCTACATTTAAAATTGGAAGCCCGATATGGCCTAACTTTTTTCTTCCTTTAGATGGATTCATAACTGTCAATGGAGAACATTCAGTCATTCCATAAACCTCTAAAAGTTTATTCTCTCCTACAATTCTTTCTAATTCTTCTTGAGACTCTTTTGGAAATGGAGAGGCTGCAGAAATACAGATTTCCAAATTTGAATGATCAAGATTTTTGAAATTGGGATTCTTTAAAAGCATTTGAAATAGGGATGGGACATTAACTAAGGCAATAGGTTTATATTTTTCTAATTCTTTACAAATATGCCCTGTATCTCTCGGATTTGGAATTAAAACTTGAGCCCAACCAAGGTATAGGCAATTTTCGCAAAAGAAAAGTCCAGCTATGTGGAAGAAGGGAAATCCAGAAAGTGCAACATATTTTCCTCTATCCCAATCTAACCAGCTTTGAACAATTAAAAGATCCGCCACCGCATTTCGATGAGTTAACATTGCTCCTTTAGGTGGCCCCGTCGTCCCACCTGTGTATTGTATGTAGGCTAAATCATCTGGAGTTATATCTATCTCAGGCATATCATTAGGATATCTTCCCAATATGTCTTTATGGAAATCAAGGACAGTTTTTCCTTCAAGGGGTGTAACTTTACCTTTAGGTATTTTTCCAATAAGTTTACCTAGTACTTGTTTTATTTTCGGTAAAAAGCCTCCAACACTTGTAGTAATTACGAGTTTAAGTGAAGGCAATTTTGGAGCGATTTTAGTTACATGTGCTTCAAAAACAGCATCTAATGTAAAAAAAGCTACTTGTTTATCTTTTGCGCCAAGATCATTTAATTGATATTGCATTTGGACTGCTGAGAGTAAAGGTGAAACTCCTGAAACAATACACCCTGCCTTGTGAGTACCTACAAGAGCTATCACATATTCTGGAATATTTGGTAGATTTATTCCAACTATATCTCCCTTTTTAAAACCTTGGCTGATTAGCATATTAGCGAATTGATTAGAATAGAAATCAAGTTCTTTAAATGTAATTTCTATCCCCATAAAGGTTAATGCTAAATTATCAAGTGTTTCTTCAAAAGATTTTCTTAGTGAATCTGGAAATGACTTCTCCCAATTACTTGAATCAAGATCTTTTAATCCAGAATCCCAACTTTTTTTCCAGAATTTTTCACTATATTCATTTTCCAAAACTTTTCACATTATTTTATTTTTTATTTAGATTTCCTAATTTTTAATAAATACATTTGATCTTTAAACATATAAACTTTAAATCTGGGCAAGGAAATCTGAAATTTTTGTAATCTTTAATTTCACTAAAAATTAAAATAAGTTTAGGTGAGATTGTTTTCTATAAGCTTACCTTTTTTCCTAAAGCATTTAATTCAAATAAAAAAGAAAATTACTAAAATAAGTAGATCGAAGAAATGGATGATGAAAAATTTCAAGATATTAACGAAAAACCATTTTTTATAAAAGTAAAGTTATATCTCAAAAGTTTGAAACCTATTATCTTAAGTCATCATCCGAAGTGTGAAAATTTTAAAGATCATACACTTAACATAGGATCTAGAAAGTTCTGTATAGGATGCTTTGTAGGCTATCCTAGCGCCATAATCGGCTTTTTATTTTTATGGATAATTTCATTATTTTTCACACTCAATCCCAATTCTATTTTAATCTCAGCTATGATTTTATTATCTACACTTTTACTTAGTTTC
>JARRLT010000352.1:0-3969 GCA_037386725.1 Promethearchaeota archaeon | reverse complement strand
TTTTTAGGTTATGATTCGTATCGATATGATCAGCCGTTCACTCCCTCGTTGTTTGTAGCGATTCGTCGTCGCCTTGGCGATGTTCGGTTTGAGGAGTTAACTAGGGAGTTGGTCTCTTATACTGAGAGAGTGAAGGCGAAGTCCAAAGAACAGAGTAAAGGTAAAAAGAGGGACTCGAATCCTTCCGGTAGCGAAGAGAGAGGGGATGGAAATAAAGGCCATCTGATCGTTGATGCGACGGTAGCCCCATCGGACATTAAGTATCCGACGGATTTAGATTTATTAAACGATGTCCGGGAGAAGAGTGAGTTGTTGATTGATGAGCTCTATAGTTCCGCGCCGGCAAAGAAGAAGCCGCGGAGTTATCGTCAGGTGGCTCGTCGGCAGTATCTGGCAGCCACCAGATTGAGGAAGAAGAATAAGAAGACGATTCGGAAGGCATTGGGCAAGCAGTTGCGGTACATTGCCCGGAATATGAAAACGATAGAGAGGTTATTAGATCAAAAAGGGAGTGTTTCCTTTCCCTTATCCCATACTTATCAGAGATTGTACTGGATCATTCAGGAGGTATATCGTCAACAGCGTCGGATGTATGAGGAGAAAAGTCATCAGGTGGCGGATCGGATTGTGAGTGTGAGTCAACCGTATGTGAGACCGATAGTCCGGGGAAAAACGGGGAAAGAGGTAGAATTTGGGGCCAAGATATCGGTAAGTCTGGTGGACGGTATGAGTTATGTTCATCGGATCAGCTGGGATGCTTACAATGAGAGCACCGATTTGATCAATCAGATTGAGTTTTACCGGAATCAGTTTGGAGAGTATCCACAATGGGTGAGTGCGGATAAAATTTATGGGACCCGGGAGAATCGTGCTTACATGCGATCCAGGGATATTCGTTTTACAGGAGTTACTCTGGGTCGTCCCAGGGAGTTGACGGAAGAGATCAAGGGAATCCTCAAGGAACAGAAACAACTGAGTCGTCAGCGATCCGGAGTAGAGGGCAAGCTGGGAGAAGGGAAACGGAAATATGATCTGGATCGGGTCAAAGCAAAGAAACAGGATACCAGTGAATCCTGGATTAAAGTGACGTTTTTCGTGATGAATATTACCCGGTTATTACGGGTAGTATTTTTGTCTCTTTTAAAATTCATGTATTCTTGGTGGAAAATGAGAAAGTGGATATCCTTGTGCAGAAAAAATTTAGTATGGCAGATAGACTAAATCCTGAATCTCAGACTTTTTAAGGAAACCCTAATTAATTTTTGATTTTTATAAAAAATATATGAAATTATTCTTAAAACAAATACGTTTAAAAGATTATCTTAAAGAGTATTCTGATTATTATTTTCCTCTAAATGAGGAGATTTTAAAATATATCTACACCTGTTCTAATGGAAATCCTCGAAAAATTATCAAACTTTTAATTAAAATCTTTAACCATATTGTTTATCAATATGAAGATTTAGATTATATATTAGAAAATTACAAAGAAATGTGTTAAATACAAGAGAAAAACGAGTTATCTTAATTGCAGTAAGATTCTTTGAAATGTATCAATTTCTTTTAAAAACAAAATTTTTGTTTCAAAAAAGATTAGTAGGAGATTTCTAATTCCTTCCTTTCTTAAAATCTCATATCGTTTTGATTCTGATAAAAATGCAAATAAGTCCATTTCACTTCTCATTTTAATACGAAGGATTTTCTCCAATTTTTTCTTTGCTTCTTTACTCGCATTATTAAGTAATTCAAAAATATGAGTTAAAAGATTATCTGGAAGATCGTCCATTTTTTCTAAAATCTCTAAACTATTTAGAATAATTGGCTCATAATCTTCTCTTAGCGACTTTTCAAGAATATTAATATAGATTTTTTTAATATAATTTTTAGATTCTAATTTCTTCAAAGCTTTTATTATTTCATTTCTAACCCAGCGATCTTGTTTAGAGTAATTTTTTCTTAAATAATGTAGAAAAATTTCATCAATTTTTAGATTTTCACCAATTTTCCCTAAAAGATATGCAATATTAATAATAATTTTATTCTGAATTTTGCTCGGTTTATTCTCAATTATAAACTCTATAAGATTTAAATACTCAGGATGAGGTTCTTTTGCTAAGTTAATTAAAATATCATTTAATTCATTATAATCATTTGATTCTTTAATTCTCTCAAAAAAGTTGTTTTTAAATTCCATAGATTTTACTAGAATTAAAAATGAAATTATTTTAATAGATATTTGTTAGATAATAAATGTAATAATCAAAATAAATTAATGGTAATATAGTTATTATTTTGTATTTATTTAGATGGACAAGTTTAATTTGAAATAAATTTTTATTGTTTTGAATACCCTATCGGAATAATGTATATTGGTTTTATTTCATCGGGTAAATCTAGAACAGACATAACTGTTTTATCTTCAAAAGCACCTATAGGTACTGAAGATAAACCGAGAGCAACACATTGCAAATGTATATTTTGAGCACAATGTCCAACTTCTATATGGACATATTTTTTCCCACGATTTCCATATCTACTAGTAGTTCGCTTATAATTAGCACAAATGATTATATTTAGTGGAGCTTCGAAGATAAAACTTTGATTTAAAGCAGCTTCAGCTAATTCTAAACTTATATCATCACTTTTTATTCGCCTAAGATTGTGACTACTATTTGAATAATGAAAAAAACCTTCATTTTTAATAATAATATAGATCTCTAAAGGATATGTTGCTCCTGCCGAAGGAACTGTTCTTTTTCCATTCCTAATCCCTTGAGCAGCCCATAAGATTTGAGAAATTTTAGTCAAATCAATTTCTTTTTTCTTAAAGTGTCTCACACTTATTCGTTCTAAAATACATTCTTCTAGACTTTTCAGCCCTTTATGATTAACTTTCGGTAGATTTATATCCAATTTCTTAACACCCAATGATATCTTTTTGAATATAAAATTAAATGTAAATCTTATAATTTAATAAAGAAATTTCAATCGTTTTAATAAATTATCATAATAGAATCTAAGATCTATCTTCAGATTAATAATTAAATTTAATTGAAGAAAAACATTTAAACGACTATGTCCCACAAAAGTACGCTTGAAGATTTGTTTCATAAATGGAGTCTTCTTAACGATCAGATAGGGAAATCCTTTGGAGAATTAGATTTCCAGACAATTAAAGAATATAGAAAGGATCAAAGGCAATTTGAAGATCAAATTTATGAAATGTTAAAAGTAAAGGCTCCTGAAGCTCTAAAAAAGTATTTACCCGAAACTTGTGGAGAAATGGAAATTGGATTTGAACAAGATAATGAAAAATTCTACTTTTTAATGGAAGATCCTGAAGAAGAATCTGAAGATGAAATAATAATATTGGCAATAACAATAGACTTAGATGGAAACGTTGATACAATTAAAAATTTCCAACGAGAACAATTATAACTTTTTTAATTAAAAAAATTTTTTAAAATTCGATATTAATTCCTTTATTCTTATTTATAGTAGAGATGTCTATTAAATCTAAATTTTCTCTAATTCTGTTTGTCTTTTTCCAAGAATAAAGGAAGAAAATATAATAGAAGTTAATCCGACTGTTAAAAATAATATCGAACTCAAACCTATAATTTTTTTGAATTCAATTTTATTTTGAGGATAATTATTTTTGCAGTTATATTTATATTAATTATTTTTTTGATTATATTATTGAATAAAAGACTAGGCGATTCTGGTGTTTTACTTGCTCTTGAAGCAGGACTTTTTTATTCTTACGTTACATTTTGGTCTAGCCTTATTTCTGTTTCATTTGGACACCTTTTTAATAATTCATTTCAAATAATTGAATTAAGCATTTTAATACCTTCTTTGGCTTTAATTGGAATATTTATTACTTTAGCAACTGTTTATTCTCAAAGGACTCTTAAATATGGAAAAGCAAATATTTTAGTTCCTCTTACAGGTGTTCCCGCTAAAATT
>JARRLT010000351.1:0-8602 GCA_037386725.1 Promethearchaeota archaeon | reverse complement strand
GATCCCGAGGCGCGTCTACACCCAAAGCCATTTGGATTATGTAGCAGAGGTCTTGGCCAGGATAGCAGTGCGACGTGATGGGATTACCGGTTATCGGATAACCTGGGCTCCCCAACTGCTGCCTCATTTCACCGCGAGGTTCGAGCCGCTTAGCTAGAAAACTGCAAGGGAGGAAAAGAGGGGACGTTTCCTATTAACGAAAAGCCTGATTGGGGTTCAATCAGATGAAGAATAAAATTAAGAAAGATTTAGATAAAGTCAAGGAAGAGTCAAAAACTATGAAATTTTATGAATAAATTCTTTATTGGCTTATTTACTTTTTATTTACTTATTGAATAATCAATTGAACAATATCATTTTTTCAATATCATAAAATTTTTTATTTAATCCGATTATTAGAATATTAGTTATGACTGAGACAGAGAAGGTTGTTATTTCTGGAGTAGAATTATCCCTATCCCAACCTGCCGATGTAGATATGCAATGGGTGGGAAATGAGGATTTAATTAATCAATTGAAGGCAGCTTGGAAAATTGTTGATAAAGAAGACATTCCGTTAAATCCAAGAATATTAGGAAAACCAGGTGTCGGAAAAACTACTTTAGGATATGCTGCAGGAAAACATTTGGGAAAAAAAGTTTACATTTTTCAATGTACAATGGATACTCGACCAGAAGATTTATTAATTAGTCCAGTAATTGCATCGAATAAGGAAATAAAATATGTAGCAAGTTCCTTAGTTTCCGCAATGATTAAAGGAGGTGTATGCCTTCTTGATGAAGGAAATAGGATGAGTGAAAAAAGCTGGGCATCTCTAGCTCCATTGATGGATAAGAGGAGATATGTAGAGAGTATTATTGCCGGAATAAGAATTTATGCTCATCCAGATTTTAGGATGTGTGTTACCATGAATTCAGATGCAAGCACATATGAAATTCCAGAGTATATTCAATCAAGACTTAATCCAAAGATTTTTATAGATTTTCCAAATCGAATAGATGAATTAAAGATTCTTAAATATAATTTACCATTTAGTTCCCAAGAGATCTTAAATTATTGCGTTGATTTTCTTCAAAACGCTCACCGACATATGGAACCGTATACTGTGAGAGATGGAATAAATATCCTCCGATATTACATGAAATCTCGGAATTTGAATGGAAATCCTTATGATACTATTGAAAATGAAATATTTGAAGATGCGACCGTAAAGGTTCTTGAGGAAGCTGCTTTGAAATATTTACCAAAAAACTATGAAGATTTTATAAAGAGATCTTCTGAAAATGAAAATGAGAAGTATACTTTTTTCAAGATTTAAAAAAATTTTTAAGTGTATAAGATTATTTAGTACAAATTTCTTTTATAGGTAATGTAATATCAAGAATACAAACCTCATATATAAAAAATGCGTCATAAACCCTTTATTAAATATAAAAATCTTTTTGTTATTCCCTCTTTACATTTTAGGATAGAATTTGCTAAATTGGTTGAGGAAGCTTTTTATAGAATTTATCCAGATGTTATAGCAGTGGAATTACCGGATACAGTAAGAGAGAGAGTTATTGAAGGTGTAAATAGAATACCTTATCTTTCATTAATAACATATGCTGATACCATTGAACCTGAAAAAGTAAATGCGATTCCTATAGATCCTGGAGATTCAATAATAAATGCTATTCGGTTAGCTATTGAAAATAACATTTCTCTTGAATTCATTGATTTATCAGTGAGAGATTATAAACCAAAAATGTATAATCTCCCAGATGATTACTCACTTAATTCGATTGGACTAAAAGAATTTTACGATAACATTTCAAATTTCTTCAAGGCAAAGAATACTCGATTAAATTCTCTGAAAAAGAGTAATTTTTCATTAGAAGATTTACTTAAGGGGAATCTAGAAGAAGATTATTCTCACGAGAAAGAACAAGAAAAACTTAATAAAAAAGAGATCCTAAGAGAAAAATTTATGGCAAAAAATATAGAAAAACTAATGCAATTACATAATCGAATTTTGCTAGTAATAGGTATGGCTCACTGGGAAAATATTAAATATTACTTAGAAAATCCTGATGAAATTAAAGATATAAAAGTTGATACGCTCCCATTCGAATATGTAAAATTGTATAATGTAAAAAATACTGATGCTAGATTTCTTTTGAAAGAATTACCATATCATACCTTCAAATGGATAGATTATAGAAAAAAAGTTTTGCTGAAGAATATCGAAAATATCGAAAATATAGGGGAACTTACCAATATTATGGACCAATTTAATAAAACAAATCATATTAGGGATATTAAAAAAAACTATTACCAAATCTTTTCCACCTTATTATTTCCTCTAAAAATGTTGTGGATGATGATTTTGCTTGGAAGGTAATGGAAAAAGCCACACATTATCCCTATAACGATTTAAGCAAAAAATATGAAACATTAAAACTCTCGCAAAATATAGCTATTGATCCTAATGGAAAATATATTAAACTGAGAAGATATCATCCTTATAGTTATAAACAACAAAAGAGAAAATTTCCTTTAAAAGAACGACCCGAGGAAAAATATCCCGGAGAATGGTCTGATGAATGGGAAAAAGGGAAACTTCAAACAGTATCCTATCCTCCCGAAGATCTTTTAGAAGAGAATTATTTTGATTTTATTCGGAAAAAAGCAATGAAAGATCTTAAAAGTAAAAAAGTAAAAGTTGAAGAGTTCATGTCAAGTCTAAAGGATGGAATTGCTATAAAGGAGACAGTTAGAAACTGGGGAATAAAAAGAAAAATTTATGTGAGAAATGAGACCCAAATTCAAGGAAAGGTTGATACATTAGTCCTTATTTTTGATGAGGATGATAAAGAGATTGAAAAATATCCCTATAAACTAACATGGTGGGCTGAACATGATCAAGAAAGTGATATGGCTTTTTATGCCACATCTCCTGGAGACTATTTGATTGGTCCGGGGATTTCCCATGTAGAAATAGGAGGATTGCTTTCTCTTTTCCCTCCAATTTATTTACCAAGTGTTTTTAATCCTTACTTAGATTTTTTGTATAAAGAATGTAAAACTAAAGCTGAACGTCTCTTAAAAGCAAGTATATTATATTCCAAAGAGAAGTATATTGTATATATTGCCAAGAAACCTCCAAGAAAGTACTTTTATTCCTTTGCTGGTATTAAACATAGAACCTTAGAGTATATTCCTCTCGATTCATTTTCGAAAGATTCACTTAACACCGTTAAGCATATTCATATACTTGCTGGAAAAGAGAAAAGAAAAGTTGCACATAACTATATTTTTCTTAATAAATAGACTCTAAAGAATTGAAAGAATTTATTGCTTAAATTAAAAGTTAGGACTTCATACACTCTATAATTGATTAAAGAAAAGGTTAATTAAAATATACATACGCGGGATGGATACCAACTATTTCGTTTAATATTTTACTAAACGTTTCAAATTTATGTAAATTTCCATTCCAATTAGAAAGGACATCAGGAAATTCAGTTATAAATTCTAATGAGATTCCAAAAATGATATCTTCGATTTCTTCCTCTAATAATAATCCCTCTTCAAATTTAATTACAAATATCACATTTTTCAAAAACGTGAAGTATAACCGCGAGTCATGTAACTTAATAAATTCTACTTGTTGGTTAAAAAATTCTTCACTAATATCAACAAATGCAGAAAAGAATCCACATATTAGATCACCTGTAATTCCCGATTTTTCTTGTTCTTTATATGATTTATCAAATATGCAAATCCCCGATTTTCTTTCTATGATCCAAATTGCTTCAATTAAATATATTGACTTTTGAATCTCCGGATAGTTATTTATATTATGAAGCTCATTTGCCATATTTTTATTCATCTATTCTCTTTTTATAAAAAAATAAACAACATTATTTAATGAATTAAAGGGAGTCCATTATTTGTGAATTTTCTCAATCGAATTTAATCAAAAATCCAAGCTACCTGTATAAAGATTGGGGGAATTTTGAAATAGAAAGTTGTATTCATATCATTTAGGAGGATTTGGGGTGGCAAAAGATTATAAATATGTTTAGAGTAATTAGACTAAAAATTAAATAGTAATTCTTAAATGATTAGTAGATCTCATAGTGATTTAATTGGTTGCTCAGGCTATTTCATTATTATATAATCTAATGAAAACTAAAATGTTAGAATCATAAATGATAATATAAGAATCATTAGCATAATACTTCTTATGTAAGGAATAAAAGAATTAAATTTCAAAAGTTCATTTGGAAAAAAGAAGAGAAGGTCTCTTTAATAATTAGAAATCCTCCATTTTTTTCTATTATAGATTTACTTTTCCAAAATAGTCAATATTTTTAAATAAAAAGTATAAACCGTGGTTTATGAATGGAACTAGGAAAAATTTTTTGCTTAATTAGCGGTTTAATAACTTTAGTTGCAACATATGTTTTTGCTTGGTTCATAGTTGGAACCCAAGTTGGTCATGGCATAGGAGTATTTATGAGTTTACCGAATACATTTACAAATGCAGAATCCATTGCTGCTAGTTGGGGAGCAGGGGTACCTGGATTTGCAATTTACATTGTAGGAGGGTTTCTTATATTATTTCTATTCTCAGGTGTTCTATTATTAATAGGGATTAAAAGTCGGGTTGTAGCGATTATTGGAGCAATTATGCCTATTGCAATGGCTCTTGCCATTATATCTGGTCCATTTAGTGTTCCTCCAAATGTTATTGACTATATCTCTCCCTTTTCAAGTGAAAGTTTTGGAATTTTTCCCTTTAATATAATAGTTGGACCAATAGGATACGGAGCATCTGTATCGCTAGGAACTTATCTATTAATTGAAAATCTTAAAGGAAATTAAAAATAGAACTAAGATTAGATTAGCTTTGAAAGAAAAAATCTAAAAATAGAAAATAATAAGTAAAAAAATAAGGAAAATTTTATTCGTTTTCGACCGTATCTAATAAAGATTCGATCTTACTTTGAATAACTTCCGGCTTTTCTGCCTCTTCTCCAATCTTGGCGAGCTTACGTTCAATAGTCTCCCTGTGAACTGTATTCATCGCACAAAATGGGACTTCGCGAACCTTAGAATGGTCATCAGGATCTATGACACCATAATGAACCAAACAATGTTTAATTCTATTTAGGTCGAAATTATATGCATCTTGAAAATGCATAGCAGAGATTAATAAGTTTTTGGTGTGTAAGAAATTACCAGCAGTATCGAGACTTGGATTCATTACTAATTTAGCAAATGATTGATAAGTCTGATTTGTGAAAAGCCTTTGAGGGTTCTTTACATAACGAGCTACACCAGCAAAGTAATATGCTTTCATCATTTGACGATATCCGATATTGGTCATATCATCAACAAATTTACCTACTGTTTCAGCGAAGACTCCATACTTTGATAAATCTATATCTTTAAAGAGATTAGTTGGTTTAGGCACTTCTTTATTATAAACCATATCATAAACTTTGTTTGACCATTTAATTAATCCTTCAACCTTGAAAAAGTTCTCAATTGCTTCATATTCTCCTTTTTCGTTGACAATACAGATAGTAGCGAACCCACAATCTTTGTGGCTCAAAGGAGCCCATTGTGGTTTGTCATCAAACCATGCTAATAATTTAGTCATTTTTGATGTCATTGCAAGGGGATAAAATCTTTTAATTGCCCCTCCAGTATGAGCATTTATATCTTTCTTTAAATCTGAGGTGGTATATCTTAAATCCATTAACTCCTCAAAACTAATACGTCCGCAAAGAGATACCGGTTGGAATACTACTCCAGAAATTACATCTGAATTTTCTGCGGCAAAATCTAAAATCTTGCCTATTTGGTCGTCATTTACTCCTTTAGCAATAACAGGAACTAACATAACGCCATATTGCCCCACTTCTCGGCAATTTTCAATAACTTTCTTCTTTAAAGGCCATAAGTTCACACCTCTAATCTTTTTCCATGTTTCTGGAGAGTCGGTGGCATCAAATTGTAAGTAAATCGCATCTACTCCCGATTCATGTATTTGTCGAGTATATTCTAAGGATTTACCCATTCTTACACCATTGGTGGATAACATCACTTCGATAAATCCTAATTCTTTACCTTTTCTAATAATGTCAGGCAAATCTTTCCTTACAGTTGGCTCACCACCTGCAAGTTGAAGCATTGGAGCAGCATGAGGTTTCATAGATCGGAAATGTTTCATTATTTGTACTAATTCGTCAAAAGAAGGCTCTACAACATATCCTTTTGCACTTGCATTAGCAAAACAAATAGGACAAGCTAGATTGCATCGATTAGTTACATCGATTAGGCAAATGCAAGGCGCAGACTCATGATTTTCACAAATCCCACAATCATATGGACAGCCGTTCTTAATCGGCTTAATTCCTGAAGATACTTCACAAGGTTTTGTTGAGTTATCAACAGTAGAGCCAATGTCGTCAGTGAACGTTTCGGCCCATTTATATTCTTCGGGATCTATTGAGATTTTGTCTTTAAATTCCCCATGTTCTTTGCATTCCTTGCGCATCATTACCCAGTTCGTCTCTGGGTCAACATAAATCGTGGCAGGTATCTGTGTAAGGCATTCCGGACATAAACTTTGAGTAGTTCGAATTATTTCTTCTTCTGTCATAAAGTAATTACCTAATTATGTTTTATTACAAAATATTTTGTTAAAAACTAACTTAAATTATTTTTACTCAAATAATTATTTTATTGAATAAAATGAAATCATATAAAAATATATGTAAAAGAATAAAATTCTGATAAGTATGATTTGAAAAGTCTTAAATTGACTCAATTTGCTTTTAAAATCAACAAAATTTTCAAATTTAGTGGGATTATAACAATTAAAATATTTGTTGAGCAAATATTCTTGATTAGGCTTTATTACTGCCTTTTTTATATTCTCATCATTTCTTTGGTAATAAATATCACTTAAATTATTCTTATTAATTCATCCAAAAAAGAATTCCATTATGCTTCTTTCTGCTTTCTGAATGTGATTTAAAATTGCTGAAGTGCTAATTTGAAAATGCTCTGCAATCCTTTTTGTGGAAATTTGTTTAGGTATTTTGAAATAGCCGTTTCGAGTGGCGAAAATCATAATCTGTTTTTGTCTAGTTGTAAGCTTAGGCATTATATTTATTGAATTCGCGATTGTTTCATCGATGTTTGCCACCGAGAGGAGCTCCATAGACTTGAATATTTTATGCTCGGTTAAAACAGTGGTTAATTCCTCATCTTTCGCGATAACCCCAAATATGACAGCATCTCGATCAAAGGTAATGGGAGAAATTTGTCAAGATCATCCATTTTTCCCTTATTAAAAATTATTTTATTCATCGCGAAGAAATTAATGTTATCGTATTCATATATTTGAAGAACCTCTATATATTCTACCACATCAAAGTAATTGGGAAGTCCTAAATCAAGAATTGTTTTTGATGGGATTTTGATTTTTAAAACACGCAATATTTTTTCACTGATATTTAAAGAATTTTATATAACAAGTATTTATTAATCGTGTATTATTTAAAAAGCTTTACCCACCAATCCCAAATGTTAAATTTTTTTATTTAAATATAATAATAATATGGATAAAAATTACATATTAATCCCCTATCGGGAAGAAGATCATGGTAAATTTGACGAGGAATGGCTACCACATAAAAAAGTTTCAGGATGGTGGTACATTACCGGATACTTGTCTGACAAACAAAACCCTGATCATCTATATTCATATCAATACACCGTTGCGCAAGGACGGATACTTGGGAAAAGAATATATATTTTGCATATGGCGCTCTCAGATTTGAAAGATGATAACCACTTATTCAAACAAGAAGTCCGATTGTGGAGAAGGAAGAAAATTCGAGCAAATTATTTTTATCTAAAGAACAAAAACAATTAAACCTTGAAGTAACTACCGATGAATTCGACTTAAATTTAAGATTACAAAAAGCAAAGGAAGCGATCTGGCAGTGTGATAATGGTGTACTTACTATGGGACTTCCGAATGATCCAAAACAACGTACTGTTTATTATTCTTATACAAACCTGCTGACTGAAGGAAATCTAATCATTCGGGATAAATCTAGACCAACTCGCGAGTTAGAAGTTGTTGGAAAATCATGGTTCGATCGTCAATATGGGCCATTTCGCCTTCTTAATAGAGCTTCTCACTGGGAATGGTTTTCATTCCGATTTTTTGATGATGAAGAGATTATGTTATTTTATTTCCCACAGCATCCATATATGGATGGAACTTACATAGATAAGCAAGCAAAAACTACCCGATTGCAGAACTATGAAATCAAGCCTAAAGATTTTATTAAGAAAGGAAGTTTTGATTATACATTTTCATTTGGATGGGACGTTACAATACCCGGCATTAAAGAAGAAAGATATGTGCTTAAACCTCTATCAGGAGGGCAATTTAACATTGCGTATTTTGAATTATTAGCGGAAATATTAAATTCGAAAAATGATCGTGTTGGATATTGCTTTGTGGAGTTAATTTGCGGGGCAAGAAATGATCTACGTTTATCTCAACAAATCTTAAACTTGATGAAAA
>JARRLT010000350.1:0-2845 GCA_037386725.1 Promethearchaeota archaeon | reverse complement strand
AGATTTATTGTTAATAAATGATAGAAAAGCTCGAGATGTGGCAAGAAACTTAGGTATCAAAACAAAATGGACCACTGAAGTTCTTATTGATGCCGTTTCCAAAGATTTCATAACTTCTTTCGATAGTTTTATGGAAATATTTGATAATATGATTGAGAATGGGTTATGGCTTGAGAAAGATTACTATGAGAAAGTAATAAAGGAAGTTAGAAATTTATTTCAAGAATAGGAACTTTTAGGCTTATATACTTATCTTCTAACGTTCAGAACCATGCACTCCGCACGGTAAATCAATCTAAGAAAAACGATAATCCGCCTTGAAATCGGTAAGTGGATCTCCTGTCATACCTTCCGTAGGACGTTGAATACCTTACGGAAACGGATGGGGTGTTCGAAAGAAGATCGCAAGATCTTACTCTGCCATAAGGTCAGCGATGTGAACTTTAATTGCTATGTGAAGTTAAATTATACGGATTATCCGTTTATATGATACATGGAATCCTTATAAGAATATTCTTGAACGATAAAGCGGATTGTTTAGTTTTTAGTTTACTAAATCCTATTCTTCTTCTTTTATCTGTATTGCGGATATAATTTAATACTCCGCTTTCTTTCCTAAGATCTAAAGGTATTTTAACGGTATATACCCCCTTATTTTCTCTCCCCTCTGAAAAGAATTATTTTTTTCAGCGCGGAGTCCCAGTTGGTTTTTAAATGCATATATAAATTTTAATCATAAAAAAAGTGGGTATATAGGATCTGAGAACTGAGTAAACCTCAGAACTCAGAACTTAATATACCCATATATATTATTATTAAAAAAATGGAAGATAAATGACTATTCTCCTTATATTAAATCTAGAGTGCCTCTCCGCTACATCTGTTGATATATTATATTTTATAAGAATTTAACAGTTCTCATATATGGTAAGCTTAATAAATGTTAACGTATCTAACGAAAAATGGTTTTATTAGTTAAATCTCTTATTAAAAAAGTGTACCTGGAAGATAGGTAAGAATATATTTTTTTCTAGCTTCTTTATCGATAGATTCAGCCAGGTTTGGATTTACCATGAGTTGTCTTAGTTTACTTTCAGGTTGAAATTTTCTCAATATAGAAGGAAGTTCCTTCAATGGATTCTCAAGTAAATTTAAAACTTCAAGATTTTTTGGAATTCGAGATAAATTAGGAAAAGAAGTAAGTTTATTTCCCATTAAGTTGATATGTCTAACAGTATTCAATTGTTCAATACTTTTAGGAATCTTAAGTATCTGATTATAAGAAAGATCAATATATTCTATTTGCTTTAAATCTCCAATTGATTTTGGTATAAATGATAATTTATTTTGGGAAGCTCTTAGTGACCTTAAATTTCTCAAATTTCCTAAATTCTCCGGAAGTCTATTTATTTGGTTTTTATAAAGGTCTAAATATTTAAGTGAGGCTAAATCCTTTATAGATTCGGACATCTCTTTCAATTGAGTATGTAGTATGATTAATCCCTCCAATTTTTTAAGTTTTGTAATATCCTCTGGAATGTTAACTATATTATTATTTCTTAACCGTAGATGTTTCAGATTTTGTAAGCTAAATATAAATTCAGGTATTCTATTGATGAATGGTTTTGAATCTGAAATATCTAAAATTTCTAATCTATAAAGATCTCCAAATTGAGAAGGATATTCATTAATATAAGCGCCAGTTATAATGAGTTTCTTAAGATTTTTAAGATATCCAAATTGTTTCGGGAATTTCTTCAATGGATTCCTTATTGTTTCGAAAACTACCAGATCTGAGAGCTTTTCTATATTTGTAGGAATTTCTGTTATTTTACTATTACTAATAAATAAATGTCGAAGTTTAGGAAATTTTAAAATTACTTTAGGGAATGTCTTTAGTTTTCCAAATCCCAATAAATGTAATTCTGATACATTTCCTTTTTTTATTTTATAGAAACTTCTAGGATTATTTATTTCTCTAGAGAGGATATCAGAATATTTATATAATTTCTGATTAACTTGCTTTTCAAGTAATCTAATTCTCCATTTTTCTTTCAAATCTAAAAAATTATTCTCCATTTTAATTAATCTCCTCATAAAGCTGGTCCTAGTGAATCTTTATATTAACATCATTTGGTAATAATTTTTTAGATATCTCTTTCATAATGACAAAGTAATGCATCAAGTTAAGTATCTGTAATGAATTTAACTTTTCTGGTTTTATTAGATCATCCCCATCA
Organism: Promethearchaeota archaeon; assembly: GCA_037386725.1. Lineage (GTDB taxonomy): Archaea > Asgardarchaeota > Lokiarchaeia > Sigyniarchaeales > SOKP01 > JARRLT01. The sequence goes on along the minus strand of JARRLT010000350.1, from coordinate 605 downwards.
ACATAGGGGCTCCAATCAGCGGATAAAATAAGATTTATCCACTTAGAATACTGATTGGCTCTCATTCTTTTCTGATCATTACTTAGTTCTGATCTAAAAATCAATCTCGCATCAACAAGAAATTCTTCAATTCGCCGTGTGAATTCTCGATTTTGCCTATTATTAAAATCAACACCCCCTCTTTCTTTATCAAATACAACACTGTCGAAATCAGAAGCAATACGATTATGTCCTATTTCATGAGGAAGAATATAATATTTAAATAGTTCTAAAGTTTCAGAATTATCTAGAGCGATATTCAGATCAATAATCTTATCTCCTCTACTATCTGTTCTACCAATACTATCTAGATTATCCTTAGTAATTTTCTTGTAAAAAATTCTTAATCCCGAATAATTGGGATTATTGATTAAATCAAAATCATATAATTTGTTACCTGAATCTATAAAATTAAATACACGCTTAAGATCGCTATATTTTTTTATATTATCATCAACAATGATATCGAATTCTTCAGCAACAAAACTTTTTAGATATTTATAACAAACGGTTAATGTATCTACTAATTGCTGAAATGGACACACAGAAACTCTTAAATTTTTTAT
>JARRLT010000349.1:0-4803 GCA_037386725.1 Promethearchaeota archaeon | reverse complement strand
CGAGGCTCTGAGAAACACTATAAAGCCCTTCTAATTTTTTATAAACTTTTCGTTCAAGAATCCAAAAAATATCATTGACAGTACCATCTATTTTGTATAGACATGCATAAAAGTCCACCATATTTTGAAATTCTTCGTGGAAAATCAACCAGCTAATGTGCTGAACAATTTAGTCTAAACCTTTTATTCAACATTGGTTTAGGCCAAATAGGGCCGTCTTCAAGGAGCAGGTTATCTCGATGTACTTTTTTAATTGTTGCAATTTTACCTCACCCTAATCATTTAAGAATGTATACATTGTATAACTTTTCTTAACAAAATCAGGTTATTGTAGATTTATTTTAAATAATACCGTAACTAATCCTATGGTTAATGATGACATTATAAGGTATAGAGAAGAACTGGGGATGGATTCAGGTTCATTTGGATTCGTTGGGGTATCATCTGGTTCCTCTTGCTCTGGTTCACTTTCTCCAGAATATAAAACTTTCAAAGTAGGATCGTGTATTATTTTATTTCCCGACCAATAGGGGTAATTTTGAGTTTCCATTGAAAATAAATTATCATTTACGGTAAATTTAGGATCCAATGCAACCACATCATCAAGAGAATATATCAGATTTTGCAATACGTTTCCTCCAGAAAGAGGTGTTGCATATGAACAAGTCTTACTAATTAATAAGTTAACGCTTGCTCCGATAGCATTATATGTAGAGACCTTCCCAAGTGAAGGGTAATCGTATAAATCATAATTTTTCTTGACGGGATGAGCAAAATCAATTTCAGCAATCTTCGTTCCATTTGTAATAAATTCAAAGGAGTCTTTGGGGGCAGAGAGAAAACTTTCTTCGGTTTGTTCAATGTCAAAATTACTTAATAAGTATGTATAATGAGGTGTAGCTAAGCTTAATCCTTGAACTGCACTATAGAGAAGCTCTGAAACTTTATCAAATGAAAAAGTATAGTCCATCGCGGCAAAAGAAGGCGTAATCTCATAATTAAACCCATAAGAAATATCTGAGGTGGCTACTTCGCTTAAAGTAGCATTTGGGGGTAAATAGTAAAAATCTTCTCCATTTTCAATAAAACCATTTAATGGAATATCAGGATATTCTATCCCCCAACTTATATTATTATTATTCCCTTGAGTAGGTGGAGTAAATTCAATGGTGTTTACATAATCATCTACGGATAGATCACTCGGTAGGTTTTGTGTATATGACATATTCATTGAGGGATGTTCTAAATAGGATGTTTGAGTTCCAACCATCGGATATAAGGTCCCACAATTCTCATCACTCGCAGATAGACTCATTTGGGTACTTGAACTTGAATCTCCTGCAGAGTAAATGTTATCGAAATTTGTATCGTTATACACAATAAAATCTCCAAATAATTCTGCCCATGCCATCTTTTCTCCAGTCTTAGTGGTCACCATTTGACAAATTAAGATAACGGGCATAGAAAAAGTAGCTTCATTCTTACTGTATTCATTTTCGGTATAGAAATTTTCTTCATAATTAGAAGAATCATTAAAAGTTATTTCATTTTGAGAGGAATCTATTAAGGAATTCATAGATCCATCAGAATATTTGTCAACTTTCTCAGTTCTGGTTAAAGTTGTATCTGATTTATAGAGATAGGTTCTATTTACATTGTTTATAGTATATTCTAAAACGATAGATCCGCTTTTAATGGCTACCCAAATCATTTTAAGGGACTTGCCATAATCCAGTGCAACTTCATACACTTCAAAATTATAGGTCATAGAAATAGAACCATCAACAACAGATTTTGAGTATTGAGAATAATTTGAAACTGACTGAAGTGTTACTTCCTCTTTTACGTAATTATTAGATTCATCGTAATATGCATTCTCCGAGGTATAGGAACTTCTCGAAACTCCTGATTGGTTAAAGATCGATACTTCATTATCCCAAACATCATTAAATGTAAAACTAAAAGTTCGCTCTTTCCAATTATATGTAGCTCCACAAGGCAATTCTGGATCGGGAGCAGCACAAGAAAGAATGGAGAAATCAGGTAAAGCGAAAAGTGTCACCAAAACGGTTCCTAAAATTATAGCAGAAAGGAATTTTATCTGTTTTTTCTTAATTATCATTCTTAATCATTTCTTTTTTGCATGCTAGATTTTTGCTATATATATGATCAATACATGATCGGTGTATGGCAAAGTCTAAGAGGTAACCTAAAATGAACTATCAATATAGATAATGCATCATTTAGTCTTTTGCTTCGCCACTTTCTTTTTGATTAAAAGTTACATAAAAAATGATAATGACTTTTCTATATTTAAATGTTTTGCTCGAATAAGTGACATTTTTTATTTAAATAGAGAGGATGAAAATGTTGGGTAAAAAATAGAACATTATAAAAATGAGTTATCAAACCTTAATAAAACGATTTAAACAAATTATAGAAGAAGTACGCGCTTTAAAATTTCTATTGCATAATGGTCCGACATTATTAACCGAAATCGACAATAAATTCCAAATTCAAAGAAGATCTTTATATAGAGACATTGAAAGTAAGGAAAAACAAGAATACCTTAGTAAAGTCCAAAGTAACAGGCCTAGAAAAACCCATCTTCGAGCTAATGGAAAGAGTCAGGCATTATTGGATGAATTTAACACGATATTAAGAGAAACATATAAAGAGTTTAATCCTGATCTGACTTGTTTTTCGGAAGATGAATTAAACGTCTTACTATCTCTCTTTTATAAAAAAATACTATATGAAGTTCGAAATTTTACTAATAAAACAACTAATCTTATTTAAATCTAAAGAATGTCCTTCTTAATGGTTCTTAGAGAATATTCGAATTTTTTTAAACACCTTAAACATCTGATTAGAAGTGCTTTCTAAAATATTTTCTGTTAATTCGTCTAATTTTTCCTTGGTGATGAATTGAGAAATAGGATTTAATGAATTGAGAATCTGTTTCCGGAGATATTTAATAAACATCTCGATAAATTTTGCTTTATTTAGATATTTACACGCTTCATTAGGAAGGGTTGAAATCTCATTATTTTCATTAGTGAGTTCAGGAATCATCGTTTTTAGTTCTTCTATATCATGTTTCAGATTAGTTACTCCTTTTTGCGATATTTTAATTTGCAAAGGTCTCGTCGGTAATCTCTCAAGCAAACCTTTTTCCTCTAATTTTGTTAAGATATATGACATGCGATCTGATGGTTTATTAAATTTTGAACATAAGTTTTGATATTCTACCTTTTTATATTGATACAAATAAAGCATAATTTTTATTCGTTCTGTTATAAACCTCATATTTTAAACACTCATCAGTTTTAGTTTAGTTATGGATCACCTTTCTGATCCAAGGATCAAACTATTTAAGTTGGTGCTTAGCTAAACTTTTAGATCCTTAGATCATCCTTTCTTTATAAAGAAAAAGTTTTGTTTGACTCCTAATTTCCAAATTAAAATTTTATTTATAGAGAAAAAGCCCTTTTTTATCGTTATAAGTAGTGAAGATAAGGTTTATTTGGTCTCCATTTTCCCATTGTAAAGCCTTAGCGATAGAAATCGGGATGGTAATTAAGGAACTATTTTTTCCTTTTCTTAACCTGAATCTTACCTTTTCTCCATTTGCTTTGCTCAAAAATAATCCTTTCTTATTATTAGTTACTGCAAATTGTAAATATACATACTTAATCTCTTCATTAGGGAATAGGGCTCGAAGAGTCTTCACGGGAAGGTGTAATCGTGAACTTGAGGAACTTTCATAAAATCGATAGATAGCCGACATAGATCTGAAATGCATATGATTTCCATAATATTTAAATATGAACATGGGTTTATTTTTAAATGATCTGAAATCATATGAATCCCCATACTAATTGTGAAGAAGCAATGTCCTATCTTTCCTTAAGATTTACCCAAAATATGTTAGAATTATTTTGCGATGCTATAGCTAGTTTACAAATTGAGGAAAGAGACGCTGAAAAGGCACTGGAATTAGTTTTTAAGAAATCCATCGAATGTAAGCAAATGAAGGAACAATTAGAAGAAAAAATAGAATCATTTTATCAACTCTTTTTTGATTTTTTGCTTCATAATCTTCCTGAAAAGCATTATATTAATTGTAAAAATATACAACTTCTTTTACTTCAATATAAAAAAATGATCAAAGAGGGGTGACTAAAAATAGAAGTAAAATATTCCAATCATGAAACATTCGCTCATAAAACTGGAAAACGCTTAGTAAGTTATTTTCTTGAAAAAGATAATAAATCTCCCAGCATATATTCAGAATTCAAAATTGAAAATAGAATAATTGATATTTATCTTGAATTACCCTTTCATTTAAAAATTGCGGTAGAGATTCAAAATTCTCCGATATCTCCCAAAATCCTTTTTGAAAGAACAAAAGAATATTCAAACAATGCAATCTCCACTCTTTGGATTCTTAATGCAAATTCAAAATATCTCCCTCAACCGAAAAATCCTTGTCATCAAAAGAATGTAAAAGTTAGTTCCTTAGAACGCTCGATTCATAATCTTTATGCAGGAAGAGTCTATTACTATTCTCTAAAGGATAATGCTTTTCGAGTTTTTGCTCTTTATTTTTCTCATCTTAATTCCCATAAATACAGGAATAAGAAGATCTATTCGGCGTATTCCTATTACTATATTATGAATTGTTATTGCACTCCTATCACCAATTTTTCTTTATTAACAACTACTAATAATAACTTGAAAATTGCTCGATTTTATGATCCTACTTTCTCAAATAAAGTTCGACAAGAAATTTCGGATTAT
>JARRLT010000348.1:0-5627 GCA_037386725.1 Promethearchaeota archaeon | reverse complement strand
CATTCATCCCTCTCCCCCCATAAGGAAATTTCCAAAAAACAACTTTCCGGAGATGATTGTCATTAGGAGAGTAAACCTTCTTTGAGTTATCATTCAGCCTATATATTGATCTGTTAGTAATTTAAAAAATAATTTCCAATAAATGTAATACAAAAAATTTGCAGGCCTGTTAGGCCACAAAAAATATTCTTATCTCATTAAGGCAAGAATTATTCCAAGCAAATATTACAAGTATAACATATTGAATAATTGGATATAATATAAAATTTAAAAAGGCAGGTATCGCAGCAATAAAAAATACCCAATTGTAACCAAATCCAACCGCTATAACACTGCCTAAGGAAGTCGCTATAGCTTCTCCTATTCTAGCATAAAATTTTTGTTTGCCTTTTACTTCGGTATAACTGGGATTATTTTTATTTTGTAAAAGAAAATCGTAGGTATAAGCTGTTTCTGTCCCAGATCTAAAGGAATTACCTAATTGATATAATACTTGAGCCAGAACAAACATCCAAAATGTTGAAGAGAGACCATAAACGAAAAAAGAAATAAAAATTCCAAATTTGGAAATTATAATACTTCTTCTTTTTCCAAATAAATCAGCTATAATCCCTGTTGGAATCTCTATTATTAAACTTGTTATGCTTCCTATTGTAAAAACCCAAAAAATTTCCAAATAATTTAGTGTAGCTGCTTGTAAAAATAATATTAATATCGGAGTAAAATAAGTTTGATTTTTGAGAAAAGAGGTAAGATAAAATTTAGTTACTTGTCGCATTTTAATTCTGATTCTATGATGAATATTTTAATAGGATAATTAAAGAACATTAATAAACCAATTTCTCTCTATTTCGATAACCTTTTATATTATATTCATAACATCTATGAGAATTTCAATCGATTTTCTTTCTATTAATGATTATTATATAATTAAAAACAAAAAATAAAAATAAAAAAGTAGAAATTTAGAGATTCTAAGATTTAAGAAGAGATGATGATTTACTAAGAGCTGTAATTTTTTTGTCTAGGGGTTCGGGTACAAAATTAACCATTATTAGAACTCCTACAAATGCAACCAAACTTAAAATCATTCCAGTTCCAAGAGCTTGAAGAGAGACTAAGGGGTGAGCTAAACGCTCTGTCAAGGTTACAAAAGGATTTAATGAGTCTGAAATTAATCCTACGAAAAAGCCTCCAAAACCTAAACCTCTTGCAACAGAAAAAATGATTGAATTCGCTGATGCTCTTAATTCCGTATCATATAATTCACTGCTCCACACTCCGAAAATACCATGTAATCCAAATCCAAAGGTAATGAAAAATGCTGAAACCATTATCATTGTAGTATTAAATACGAACAACAAAGATATAGCAAACATCACCCCCCCGATCACACCTATAATGTTATCAAGGGCAAATGCTTTCTTTCTTCCTATATAATCACTTAAAAGTCCGAAAGAGAAAAGTGCACCTGCTCCAGCTAGCATTAAAATTAGCATGTATAGTAGTGCGCTATTTTTAGGATTTGAAGCCCCTAAAAATGTAAAAACGTATTGAAAAAATAATGGAGCTAGGTCCACTAAGGCATGATATGCTGTTTCAGCAAGATAAAATAAGATAATGAGAGAAATTGTCAATTTAATCCATTTTTCATTAAAAATTTCTTTTATCCGAAGTTTCTGTTTTTTCCCAGTTTTTTTCATGGTTTTATCATATTCAGACCACACAGCTGATTCGGGTAAAGCAAACCAAAATAAGAAGAGTAAAGGAATAGGAAATAAAGCCGTTAAAAAGCACCACTGCCATCCTAAGGGACCAAGTATCATTGTAACAATAAGTGCTGCAACATACCCAAAGATAAAGGTAGATTGAACTAGACCTCCCGCTGCACCTCTTCTTTTTGGGGAAAAATGTTCGGAGATGAGAGAAAAAGAGATTCCCCAACTTACTCCTAATCCAGAGATCATTCTCAAAATGGCGAAAAGAAAAAACATATTAGCGGGTACTAAAGCGGTTAAAGCAGAGAAAACAGCATCCCAAGCAATTGAAATTATTAATGCTTTCTTTCTTCCATATCTATCTCCAATTTCTCCAAATAAAATAGCTCCAGGCACAGTAGCAATAAATTGCAACGAAATAACTAGTGCAATGGGGCTATCAGTAACATTAAAAAAAGTTTTTAAGTTAGTTGTCAAAGTACTAATTAATATTAATGAATATCCATCATGCATCCAAGCAATCATCGCTGCTAAAACGATGACAAAGGTATTATCAAATTTAATTATAAATACTAAAGTATTAAATGAAATTATATATAAATCTACTAAGTTGTTACTTTAGGTTTTGAATATTTTTCAAGATAAAATAAAGATAATTAATAAGTTAATTATTGTTTTAAGAGCAATAGATTTTTTCAAAACATTTTTTCGAAATCTTTTACTCATCCTTTGTTAGCTTTGTGGTTACTGGTGTGCAACCCAAACAATCTTTGAATTGACGTAAATATTTCATATCAATCGGTTCAAATGCGTCATCCCAACAAAGTTCTAATAGCTCTTTTGCTTTACCTGGATATTCTGAAATAATATTTTGAGTCAATTTAGGGTCTTTATCAACATTAAATAAACTTCCGCCTTCAATGTCCCATACGTATCCATTATACCAAAATTCTCCATCATAAATAGCAATTGAACCCCCCCAAGCTATCGAAACATGATCATAGTAAATCAAATCATCATCTTGTATCAATTTCAATAGATTTTTACCATTCATATTTGTTGAAGAAACGCCACAGACTTCACAAATGGTAGTAGCAATATCATGATGGTAACAAAATTTATCACATGTCTCTCCACTATATTTCCCTTTCGGAAATCGAATCATACAAACAAGGTCAGCCACTTCTCGTCCCAACGGATTCGCAGCTTTTGCTATCAATCCATGTTCCCCCAACATATGACCATGATCTGAAACTACTGCAATAATGGAATCATCGTAAATTCCAATTCTCTTAATATAATCAATAAAATATCCAAACCATGTATCAACTAAAGATACTTCTCCAGCATATCGTGTCTTGATATTTTTAAGCTCCTTTTCGGTAAGAATTCGTGCTGGACCATAAAGAGAGTGTGTTACTCTACGACAATCTTTCTCCCAATCTGGATCTTTTTCATACATTTTTATATAATGTAAAGGAGGGTCCCATGGTTCATGGGGATCGAATGATTCTACGGTAAGAAAACCTTTCCCATCCATAAGGGATTTATAATTCATTTCTAACCATTCTCCAGCTGAACGAAATACCCGAGAAGGAAAAGTATCTGTTTCAGAGCGCCACCAACGTGTATTTTGAAGGAATTGGCGCATCATTACTTGAGCAAATACAGTACCAGCTGTTACTCCACTCTTTTTCTCTGTAAGGTATTTATTAAGAGTTTTATCCTTGATATGAGGTCCAGAGAGAAATTGGTCTTCTTCCTGCCCTCGGATCCATTTCCATTGATCAAACCCTCTCTGAAAATTATATCCCGGTTTAAATTGATGATAAACATCTGAAAATAGAGCCGTAGCATATTTTTTTCTATTAAATCTCTCTGCTAGGGTATCATTTGAGTCTGAAATAGTACTCCAACCAGGAGCCGCAAGAGCATCAGCAATATAATCACCCCGTGGAGTTCTCGTAATTCCATCTTTATCATCATTAAAAGGAAAAATTCTTTTCCCGGTATAAATAGCTTTTCTTGCTGGAAGGGTAGGTAATGAATCAGGATACATTCTTGTAAATTTTACAGATTCTTGAGCAAAGTTATTTTTTGGAAAAAATCAAACATAAAAGTCGTCTAATTTCCTTTTATTCATATAAATTTATAAAAATTAATTCGCGTTTGTTTTATTTATAACCTTACCTTTATTCTTATTAGAAAATAAATTCGGTGCGAAATTTTCCCTTAACTTAATAATGTTTTATTCTAAGGAGTTGTTGAATATTAAAATAAAGAAATCTAAAACTATGAATTAGGTTCCAGCAATTCTTTTGGGATATTTTGTTTGAGCTTTCAAATTTTCATGAAGACAGTTTCTCAATAATTCACACTTTTTATTCTTAAAAGAATGATCCTCCCAAAGATTATTTAATTCATACGGATCAGTATTTCTATTGTAAATATCTCCAAAATCTGGCAAATTCTGATAAATAGTTAACTTATAATCTTCGGTTATCAAATGCCTTAGTCGTGATGTAAGAGGCCCTATTTCCTCATCATTTTCTATGAAAACAGAATCCCTTACTTTTTCAGTTGGATCTTTTAAAATCGGAGTGATGTCGTATCCTTGCATATCGGGAGGATGATATCTTTCCTTAATATTAAGGAGCTTGAGGATGGTTTTAGGGATATCGACTGTACTAACTAATGATTCAGATACACCTTTTTTTGTTACCCCTGGAATCTTCCAAACTAATGGAATGTTTAGTACACCATTATAAGGACATGGTCCTTTAAATAGAAGTCCATGATCTCCCATTAAATCTCCATGATCTGAAGTGAAAATAACAGTTGTGTTATCTTTATAGCCTAACTTTTCTAAAGTTTTCAAAATTTTTCCGATACTGTGATCGACATAGCTTATTGCTGCGTACGTTAAAGCTGTTAGCTTTTTAACTTCCTCCTCAGCAGATTCTCTTAGAAAAGCTTTTTTAAAAGGGGGATTTTCTAACAATGGGCCTAAAAATTTATGATTATAAAGATTTTGAATGTCATCAAAGTTCGGGGGAAGATTGATTTCATTCCAATCATACATCTCTTGATAAGTATTAGGAGGATATAAAGGATAATGTGGATCAGGAAAGGAACAATGCAAATAAAAGGGTTTTTCCCCATAATCTCCTCTGGAATATCGCTCAAAAAAATTAATAGTTCGCTCTTCTACAAAAGTTGTACTATATAATTCTTGCGGTATAGGATCACAAAAAAGGCTAAATAAGTTATCATAATTTTTTACTTTCTTCCTCATCTTTTTTGCTTCCTCAGGAGATTTATCTTCTAACCATTCTAAATAATGACCTGCACATAAAGACCCATTTCCTGATACTAATTCTACTTCATCATATCCATAATAAGGTAAGGAAAAATTAGAAGAATTTACTTCCTTGTCTGCCCATTCATCTAATCCTTCGGATGATTTGTACTTTCGCTTAAATGGAGCCATCCAATATTGATGATGGATTTTTCCAATAGCTGCAGTATGCCATCCTCTTTCTCTAAGTGTTTGCATAATTGTTTTAATATTTTTTCTTAAATTGATTCCATTACTCCTCACTCCATGTACATTTGGATAAACTCCCGTCGCTAAAGTAGCTCTATTTGGCATACATATTGGATTAGCACAGAAATAATTATTAAATAAGACACTCTCTTCAGCTAATTTATCAATATTTGGTGTTTTTACAATAGAATTGCCAGTACAACCTAAATGATCATATCTCTGGGCGTCTGTTATAATAAATAAAACGTTCTTTTTTTCTTTCATTATAATAAAGAATTCCAAGTTAAAAATTGCTATAATATGATTTTTGTACTTTATTTATTTATATTTTCTGGGAAAAAATTAGTAAAGAATTGTATAAA
>JARRLT010000347.1:0-6615 GCA_037386725.1 Promethearchaeota archaeon | reverse complement strand
GGTGGCCGACGCCCTGGGCCGCAAAAAGCTCAACATCATCAAAGGAAAGGATATCGAGCATATCAAGCGGAGAACTCTCCACTTCTTCATATACCGGTTCTATAAACCGACCCTTTTCGTCAAAATCTAAATAGTCATCTAATATTTTTATTATAAATGCAGTTATTATTATTGCGATTATTGTTTTAATATTATATTCTGGAAGTAATTTTATTTGATTCAATCCAAGTATGTTTTTTATATCTTGTATCGAACCACCATTATTAAAAAATTCTTTATTAAATAAATTTATTAAAAGCTTTTGAGCATGCATTTCTCCGAAATATGGATAATCCGTGGCAAATAAAAGATATTCCGACCAATCTCGTCCATCAATATTAATTCTATCAGTCTGTTTGAACCACTTTTGAAAATCTAAAAAGAAGTTTTTAGCGCCTTCTCCATGAAGCATTGATAAATCTCCATAGGTATTTGGTTGTACTATTGTGTTATATACGTCATAATCCCCCACATTTCCTTGTGCAAAATGAGCGATTATAACCTTAAAATGACGTAAGAGTTTTGGATATTTATTTTTGATTACATCCCTAGTTCGAGCAACTAAAGTTCCAATATCTAAAATTGTTCGTTTACCCCTTGTGTCAAAGATAATAGGCATAGAGTATTTTGCTGCTTCTATCAGAACTTTAACGGGAACTTCAGTAGCAGTTTTATCAACCCAACCCTCTGATCGAGGATGAAGTTTTAAACCTCTTAATCCTAATTGTTCTCTTGCAAATCTTAGTTCGTTGACAGCTCTTTCTCCTTCCGTAGGATCTACTCTACAATATCCTATTAATTTAAGAGAAAAGGGAAATTTTTTTGTAAAACGAGCTATATTTAAATTACTAGAATGATATAGCGCTTCTGGAGACTTATCCCGAAATCTTCTTCGCCTTCCTCGGCTTCTTTCTCTGGTGTTGCTTTGGCGGCGTCCATTTTGAGCCATTCTAACTTCCCGAGAAACGGTTGCCTAGCTGTTACACCAATTTTCCCTGAGCTTCCCCCCCTTCCCAGAGAGACCGCTGTTATTCTGACGCGCACATGATCTCCGCTCATCAATCTTCTTTTTGTTTTCTTGTTCAACAAACACTTCCAACATATTTGTTATCTCCTTAGATTTAATATCTGATTATTTAACATAATTATCTCATTTCTTTTGGGAGAGTTAAAGTCCCTGTTAAGGGATTATTTAAGGGATCTTGGCAATATTGTACAGTAAAATAGATGAGATCATATAGAATATTTGGATTTTCACCATTTTTAAGTTTGTAATCATATAGAGATAATTGATATTCAGCTTCCGTTATTGGAGGTTCAGCATAACTAATATTTCCAAAAATTGATTGAAGTATTGGCTTCAAGAAAGGGCTATACAAAAATCCTAATTCCTTTAATTCATCTTTTAAATAAAAAAACATACGTTGACAAGCCTGCATCATGTATCGGACCGGTCGATCCTTTGGTCCTAAATAGTGCTTTGCAAATTCAGGATCATATTGACTGAGTTGTTCATAACTAATATTATCAGCAGGTCTGAAAAGTGAAATTAATCCTCTTTCTACAGCACCCTTTCGGTTTGTTGCTATTGTTTCACTTCCAGGATCAGGTACCCAAGTTCCTTGCGAAAGCAATTTCCTAGCTTTATAACATAAAGTTTGAATTAGAAGACCAAGACCAATACGGCGACAAATAGATATTTGTGCATCACAGACTCTTACTTCAACGGTATTCCAATCAGTAAAAGGAAAGACATCTTGAAATCGACCATCTTCTAAGCTTGCTTTAGCGATTACTTGAAGGAAATAAGATTGTGCCTCTTGATCAGCTGAGGCTAAATATGGAATAAAATGTTTCGGGTCATTATTGCTTAACATAGAAGCATTATATTTTAATCTAAGAGATCTTACACAATTAGGCGCGGTAATTCTGTTATTTATAATCTTGATAACATCCGTTGGCTTACTATTCATAATAGGAGAATTAGTTGAGAGAGCAATGAGGTGGGGTATAAAATTCCGGATCATACTATATGCTTGAACTTTTTCTAAGTCTGATCCAAAACCACCGATATGGTGATGGTCCCCTTGGGTAAGCCCCCTTTGGTATTCTTTAGTGGCAGGATTAATTGCTGATGCTATTATATGAAGATCACTAGGTAAAGTTGTTTTTGCGAGAAGGAATAGGGTACTTGCCCAATATGCCAATTCTTCAACGTATTCACATGGTGGGGTAACCAATTCAAGAATATACGTTATCGCTGTAACATTTCCGTCCCTCCCAAACGTATCAATATCTACATAACTTTCTCCAAGTTTGTATCGAATATCCATAACATACCCTTTCTCGATATCGTCTTGTCCCCATGGACGGGCTAAAACTTTCTGGTGAATATAATTAGGGACAGGTAAAAAATCACTCCTTCCTTCATATAAAATTTCATCCATTATTTTAATAGCATCTTTAACAATTTCTTTCATTCGAAAAACCATCTCATCTCCTGGAGGATAGTTCCCATTATCATCAGCAATTATTAATTCCATTTCCATACCATGAGTATAGGGTAATGGAGTCCAGTATTCTACACTTGCTAACATTTCGGCCCAAGATCTATTATCTATGAATATTTCTCTATAATCTGTTCCTAAAAACAATTTATCATTAGATCTATCAATTTGTTTCCCAATTTCTTCTGTTCCTGGTTTCACTGAAACCGAAGGTTCGTTGTACTCTATCTCTTGTTCAATTGGGTGTTCATTAGATTTATTTTCTTTCTTATTCTTTCTACCCAAAAGAGTTTCACCATATGTTTTTGAAAAAGTCTAATATTTTACTTGACATTTTGATTATATATTAAGTTCATATAAGTTTACTAATTAAAAATTATTGGTTTATCACACAATTATTTCCATCAAACGCCTAAGGATTTCATAATCACTTAGAAATTCGTATGATAATACCAAATTAATAACTTTAAAATTGGGATTTGTAAATATAATTTGTAATATTTCTGTTACATCTCCATTAGTGAACATATCACTGTTTATTATTAGATTGACGTTTCCCAGAGTTGACTTTATCCTTGCTTGAATTTTGTTTATCTCATTGTCATCTGGAGAAGAAAGAAAGATAGTAGGTTTTCCTAAGTAAGAAATGAAATCAAAATTAAATAGCGTTATTTTCTCATTCTGAGATCTTAACTTAGATTTTACTAATCCTTCAAGAGTTCTTTCAATGACATCAAATTCTGTTTCATTGAAATTCTTATTAGTGGGAAGAATGTAATAACCAAACCCTTTTCCTTGATTGTATCGCAGATCATTTAATAATCTCTCAAGGGTTGGAAAAATACTAAAATCATAACTGAATAGCGAGATAAATATTTTGTTAAAATCAATATGACCTTCTAATAAATTACTACTCACATTTCCACCCATCCTCGAAAATAGACTAAATTCTTTCCTTAAATCAGAAGTAAATGTATTAAATAAATAAAATTGAGACAATACAGAAACAGGTTCTTTTTTAATTCTTATTTCGTCAACAATAATATAAATAATGTCAAAAAGATCTTTCGCTATTTTTTCAATTAACTCTCGTAAGGTAATATTCTGAATAATTTCATCCGCTTTTTTTGGAGAAACATAAATTGCTGAGAAATGAATGATATCTCGTAAAGGATTGTAGTAAATATCTGAATTTTTATTTTTAAAAATTCTGTCCTCTTCAGTGCAAATTCCAATAACTTTTGCTATGAGATGTTCGACAAAATCTCTTTTTTCTTCTTTTGTATAATTTTTTTCTATTAAATTGAAAAGAATTTTGATTTTAAAAGCCTCATCATTATATACGGCTAGACTTTCTAACATTAAATCTGGATGCGTTTCTAAGTTTTCGCAAAAAATTAGTAATTTAAGATCATTTCTGATGGAATCATCATAAATATTTGTTAACAACTCTAATGATTTTTCTGGAAATGTATGTACTGTATCTTTGATAATATTTTCTAATAATTCTTGATATTCTTGATTTTCAAGAAACTCTTTCCCCAAATTTACAGTATTTTCAATATCAATATTAGCATATGCTCTTAGGATATTCACTTGAAGTTTTTTCTTCTTCTTATCAACAGATAAATCTTTTAATAAAGTGAGTGATTTTTTCGGTTTATTTAAACCTAAATAAGATTTTATCAATTTGATCCTCAATTTATCAATCTCTTTAATTGAAGGCTTTTTTATATCAGAATTGGTACTTTCAGACTCGTAAAATAATTCTAACTTAGTTTCTAAGTCTTTTTTAGTTTCTTTAAATTCCTTTTTAGACATTGATAGTTTATACTTTTCAGGATTGAAATCTCCTTTAATCTTAGGACATTTTAATTTATAATTATTGAAGATCCTAGAAAAATCAGTTTTTTCAACTTGTTCTCTTATTTTTTGAACTTTTATAGAATATTTCACTTCTTTAATTATATCAACATCAATAATGAGTTTTCCAGCTCCATCAATAACAGGTGTTAATTCTACATCAATCTCTTTTTTTGAGGATGGTTGTAATTCTAAAATATCGTCTGTAATATTTGGAACATTTACTTTAAGATTTTCTCCAGAGATTGAGACTTTAGCTTTCTCAGAATTTACTGAATTATTAATAAGATGAAAGGAAAATTTATTCTCATTATTAGGGATTAAGAGATATATAGGATAATTAATAATATCTATAGTTATAATATCTCTGTTTTCTTGGTTGGACATGGTCTATGAATTCTTCTAGTTAAAAAATTTATTTAGATAAATAAATAAATTTTTTTATTTATTTATTTAGAAAATAACTCTATTTAATTTTGATTTCATTTCTTACTTAGGTAATATCAAATTTTAAAATATCAACTACCTTTTCTTCTATTTCTCTCAATATACTCAACTAAATCTTCATAAAGCATTTCTTTATTATATTCTGGCCAAAAGTCCTTCCTAAATCTAAATTCTGCATATGAAGAGTCCCATAAAAGAAATCCAGAAATACGTGCTCCATCATTCATACCTGTTCTAATGATATAATCTACCTCAGGCATCCCTTTTGTATAAAGGTATTCTTTAATCATATTCCGATCTACATCAATAATCAGGCTTCTTTTTTTATTCCGCCAGACGTTTTTCCATGCCAGTAAAAAAAGCATTATCAAACTCCTTCTTAATTTCTTATAGCTTCAACAGCTTTATCCACTATTTTATAGATATTTTCGACTTCTTCTTCACTTCTTTTCCTTAAATTTTCTAAAGAGAGAGCATATACTGATATATATTTGATTCCAGCGTCTAAAAAATCATAAAGGATATCTTTCAAAGCGTTATATCCAGCTAAATGGCCTAAATAAATGTTTTTTCCGTGAGCTCTAGCCCAACGTCTATTACCATCTGGGATGATACCAACATGATTAGGAAGCTTATCGCCAGATTTTCTTTCCAGTTCTTTTAATTTATTTGGCGCCATTTATGAAAGAGTAGATTGACAATATTATTTATAATAATATTTTTAAGAATATTATATATAATAATAAATTTCTATGTTTATATTTAACGGTTTTTGAGCATATTATCAGTATAATCAGTAAAATTAAATGAACTATAAATTTATTTTAAATATCTTAAAAATCTAAATAGAAATAATTTCAGAATTATAACAATAAAAATAATTGGTGTTCTTAATTGATATTAGTTAGTATTACTGGTGCATCTGGGATTCCCATAGCTTACAAATTATTAAAAAAATTAAAAGATACAGGAAATAAGACAGAACTTATAATTTCTAAGGGGGGAAAAACGGTATTAAATGCTGAAACGGAAATTACTGAATCAGATTTAAAAAATTTTACTGAAAAAACTTATAATGCAAATGATTTAACCGCAGCACCCGCAAGTGGATCCCATAAATATAAAGCAATGGTGATAATTCCTTGTTCAATGAAGACTTTAGCTTCTATAGCTCATGGTTACGCAGATAATTTGATAACTAGAGCTGCAGATGTTTGTATTAAAGAAAAAAGAAGACTGATATTAATAGTGAGAGAAAGCCCTTTAAGCGTAATCCATTTGGAGAATATGTTAAAACTGGCAAAATTAGGAGTAATAATCGCTCCTCCAATACCTGCGTTTTACATCAAACCTAAAACATTAGAAGAAATTCTAGAACATCTAGTTGGGAGAATTCTTGATTTATTAGATATTGAGACAGAATTTCCTAGGTGGGGAAATGAATAAGTGGGATGTAAATCTTAGACATTTCAAAATGGGAGATGATCTAGTCCTTATGCTTCAAGGAGGAGAGAAGCCGCATATAGGGGCTGTTGCACTTGCTTTACCATATAAAAACACAGCCAGTGCTAGTTTAATTGCTGTTCCAAATCATAAAGATGGGGATTTGGCGAAACCATTATCAGAAAAAGTCGCAAAAGAATTAAAGATTAAAGTAATTTTAATAGTAGGAATCCATATTGATGATGCGTCACATAAGGATTTAGAGAAAGTAATTAACAATTCTGAAATTGCTATTGATGAATTTATAAAAAATAAA
>JARRLT010000346.1:0-4439 GCA_037386725.1 Promethearchaeota archaeon | reverse complement strand
TTTGGAGTTTTGATTCACTCTTGTTTAAACCAAATAAGTTAATTTTATAAATGCAGACGATTACTAGAATATTTAAACTCAAATTTACTTTCATGTGAATTTTGAGATTATTGTTCTACATAAATTAAATCTAAAAAGAACAAAATTATTTAAAAAAAGTGGAAAAATATGAAGAAGTACAAATTACTTCCATTGATATTGCTATGTTTAATTTTTTTCGGAACAACTCTGGCAGGAGCAGTAAAGGCTCAAACCACACCATCATATGTAGGGATTAAAAAAGGTGATCAATTTACATGGGACATGAAATTGAATGAAGATGGCTTTAATTCTCTAAAACAAAACTTAGGTCAGATGAAAGATTATTTAGAGGGAAATTTATCCTCTTATGGAAACATGAATTTTACAGAAGCAATGAAAGCTATCTTTACAGATGCAATTGATAATTCAGGGTTCCTTCCATCTGGATGGGAGAATATGAATATGACAAGTCTTTTTGAGGCAACAATTGAATATTATATTGATAACTTAAATAATTCTATATCTAGCATTCCTTCCAACTGGCAATCACTCAATATAACCGCATTTAAGAATGCGTTAATTGACGGTCTCAGCTTAACTTATCCAGGATCCACAGACAATATTTATTCTTTTTTGGACCTTATTGTCGATCAACTAACTAATGCTGGATTAGCAATTCTTCCTAGTAATTGGGAAAATTTAAATTTGCTATCTCTATATGAATGGGAAATCAATAATTTTCTCAACAATACAATATATTTCGGAAGAATTCCTAATGGATGGGAAAATTACAACTATTCTCAATTTTTAGCTAGTATGATTCCAGGGATGAAAAGTGATTTTGTTGATTTCATTATGTATCTCGCGCGAGCACCAACATTCATAACAAGTACCAGTATGCATGACTTGTTATTTACGACTCTTAATCAATCACTTCCAGCAGGAACTCTTGATTTAACCTTAAAGGATTTCGTTGATTATGCGATTATTAGCATAAATCAAACAATTATAGACCCATACACAAATCAAACTTTAGGTATATTTCCAAGTAATTATGACACATGTAACGTATCTACATTGTTTGATGACATAATTTATGGTATAAATGCTTCTATTGGAGATAATACAAGTCAATTTTTAAAGATGAATATTTCAAGTTTTATTGATGAATTCAAAGGACTAATTAATATGTCATTATACAATTCTAGTATGAGTTCTTATGATATGTCTCAATTTATAGATTATATGGTAACTGGTATGGTTCAAGGAGTTAATCAAACTCTGTACTATTTAAATCCAAATTGGGAATCATTAACAGTCAATCAACTAATTGATTTTATGTATAATCAACTTATGATTTATTATGATAGTATGGTAACTTACTTACAATCTTCGGGCATGTTTATTGGAATAAAAATACAACTCAATATTACGAATATATCTCCAGAACAAACTTCAGGTGGTTTAAAATATGTCTATGTGAATTTTTCTTTAAGATGGGATGCTGGGATTGGTCAATGGACTCGTATAACACAAGACGAATTACCATATTTCTGGCCTGGACCTCTTCCAATGGCAATTATTGATCCCTCAACCTTTACAGACCCAGTTAAATGCTTAGCACAACAAGCAAATCGGTCTATGTTATTATTTATAGGAAAAACATTCGATACATCTAAGATTTCTTTTAAGAATATGACATTGGATCTTTCACCTTTTAATTCCTTAACAATTAATATGGATTGGAATAATAATGGCGTATTAAGCAATGCTGAAGTGAATTATGGAACAGCTAACATTGCAAGTATAAAAGAAGTATCCGGCGTAAAACCACCACAACCTCCAGGAATTCCAGGGTATGGAATATTCACAATAATTGGAGTCAGTATAGCATCTATGCTTGGATTGATTTACATAGCAAATAAGAATAATCAAACTGACTAGG
Source organism: Promethearchaeota archaeon (assembly GCA_037386725.1). GTDB lineage: Archaea > Asgardarchaeota > Lokiarchaeia > Sigyniarchaeales > SOKP01 > JARRLT01. Next base: position 2,473 of record JARRLT010000346.1, on the reverse strand, counting down.
TCCTAATAAATTAAGGTATAATTAAATATTCTCCATTAGTAATGATAGTAATAATAAAGAAGATTAAGGGAAATAATATTTAATTATACCTTAATTTATTAGGACCTAGTCAGTTTGATTATTCTTATTCTAACCTTTGAATTTTTATTATCCCTAGTAATAATATAACTGGAGAAATTATTAACATAAAAATTAATTGTGATAAAATTATTTGATTCAAAATATCTAAAAAGAAAAGATTTCTTGATGTTGAAGGAATCAAAACATTTAAAATAATAAAAAGAGAGACGATTTCAATGGCTATAAGATAATAAATATTAATAAAAACAATCTTGCTTTTATGTTTGTATAAAGGATTAAGGCATTGAATTCCCACACATATCAAAATCATCGTGAAGCAAAAAACAAAAAATAAAGAAAAAAGCAATAAGATATAAATAAAATTCAAGAAAAATAACAAAGAAAAGATTGGAGTTATTATTATATCGAAAAAAAGTATTATTTGTACTTGCGAATAGATATAGGATTTTAAAACTACATTTATACCTTTTGGGGTTTTTCTATGGAAATAAATAATTTCTTTGGATTTAAAGAATGAATATACAAGATTTAAAAAACCAACCAGAAAAGAGCTTATCCAAGAAATTAAGAAAATTACATTAAGTTTGTAATTATCAAAACTATAATTAATTGAATATGCATCAAGTAAAAAAGTATTCAATTGTCCATATGAAAGGAGTAATACAATTCCAGTTAAAAAAATTGTTGAAAGAGTAAACAAAATCTTAATCCGATTTTCTTTATCTCTTAACAGTTCCTTCATTTGTGTAGAAACATAAATTCTCCACTTTTTAGGATTTAAAAAGTTAAACATTTTTTCCAAATAACTAAATTTAAAATTCTTACGGGTCTTTTTGTCAAATATTTCAGGTTTAAAAATATTTTCTAGACTTCTATAATATAAAATTAAAAATAAAATTGGAACGATACATGCTAAAATCAATGAAATTATGAAATTAATTTCAGAAAAAACTAATAGAGTAGAATCTACATTATATAAAATAAAATTAGAATACCAAAATGAAGGGAAAAAAAGCAAAAATATTTTTAAATTGGGATAACTTGTAAAATAGTTAATTATAAATTGGAAAAAGTATACCAAACCTAAGATTATAAAGGTTAAAAGAAAAATATAATAATTTCCTTTCTCCTTTTTGCTTTTAAGAATATTTCGTTCAAATAAATTAACTAATAGTGTTCCTATCAAAAGAGAAAAAATTAATATCCCGAATAGAGCTGAATACACGTAAAAATAATTTAAAATTGTCATTTTATTTATTAAATCCAATAAACTGATAAATATTGGCCCAATTATTAAAACAACCCATATATTAAATGGCACCTTCCATAAAAAGTCTGCAAATATAATTTCTCTTAGTTTTACTGGAGTAGCAACTTCAATTTCCCTGATATCGACTTTTGTGCTCCGATATGAGTCATAAATTGGTACAAAAATATTAGTTAAAAAGGTTAATGCAAAAAAGTATCCAATAAGATCCGCTATATTATTTTTAACTTGCGAGGCCCAAACTTTAAAGATTGCAGGAAAAATCGATTCAAAGATTAATGGTCCAAAATAAAAACCCCAAAACGTAAAGATTAAGCTAATAATAATAAGAAAAATTATTCTATTTTTTCTAAATCTATACGTAAATATTCTAAATTCTTTTTTTGCTACAGAAAGCCAAATTTTGGCATTTTTCATTGGTACCATTAGTTTAGTCATTATTTATTATAATCTTCATTATCAATGAAAAAATAATAATGCCTCAAAAAAATTTTCTTATATTATGAAAGTAATTGTTTGATTGTATTAAATAATGAGAAAATATTAAAAATATTGAAAAGATACAAATTTAATAAAACACAAATAGTTTCTAAATGTGGATTAAAATAATTTAAATTGAAGTGTGAGGAATGAACGGTAATAGTGCAATTATGGCTAAAAATCTTTCAAAAAAATATGGTAAAATTCAAGCCTTAAAGGATTTAAAAATAGATATTAAAAAGGGAGAAATATACGGACTATTAGGACCAAATGGAGCGGGTAAAACAACCACGGTTAGAATTTTGAACTGCATAATAAAACCTTCATCTGGAGTTGCTAAAGTTTTGGGATATGATATTTTAAAGGAAACTACAGAATTCAATGAATTAAGGACAAAGTGGGTTGCTGTAAACAAAATTGAAGAAGATGAAAATTATATTTACATTTTCTTAACCTCTGTTTCTGCACATGTTATTCCCAAAAAATACTTTGACACCAAATCAGATATAGTAAAATTTGTACAGGAAGTACAGCATCATATAGATAAAAATAAAGTCTAACTCCCGCATCAACGTGAACTGAAGGGTATGTAGTTTCGGATGTTCATCAGACAGCCTAGTTATCAGATTGAGGATGTTTGACAAG
>JARRLT010000345.1:0-3693 GCA_037386725.1 Promethearchaeota archaeon | reverse complement strand
GATTAAGGCTGATTTTGAAACGCTTTTATGCCGGATAATCACCAATGTCAATTACTTACCGTTGACTTACCCCATGCACCACAACCGTGGCCCGACCCTTAGTTGAATACATGTTCAACCTCTGTGTGTAATTTGTTGCCAATATTGACTTTTTTAATATGGTGGTATTTATTTTCCCATAATTAGGCATAAAGCTACATAACAAATTGTAATTAATTTAAATATTGACATACTATCTCTTTTTTGATAAAAATTTTATTTATAAATTACATATAATAAAGTGTAGAATAATTAAAGAGGTAAAATAAATTGAGAAAACTGTCATTAAGTGTTATTTCGGGTATGCTTGTAATTATTCTTTATTGCGTTTTCACGTTTACATCCTTAGGATTGTTCCCACCACCTTATTCACCTTTAGTTAATTGGCTCTCAGATTTAGGAAATTCAAGTTTTAATCCCATAGGTGCCGTTTTTTATAACATAGGGTGCATTACTACGGGAATTGCATTGTTTCCATTCTTTATCGGCTTTTATAAATTGTATAGAGAAGAGATATGGCATAAAATACTCGTTATAATAGGACAAGGAATAGGATGTTTTGCTGCTTTCGCGTTAATCATGATAGGAATATTTTCAGAAGATTTCATGAATTTGCATGTCCTTTGGTCTAATATCTTCTTTTTAGTGATTCTCTTCGTGTTGATTGTGATTAGTTTTGCCCTACTACTTCATAAAGCTTTCAAAAAACCTATAGCATTTTATGGTATTATAATTGCTATATTAGATTTAATCTTCTTATATTTCTTCAATACTCCGATATTAGAATGGTTTGATGTATTCACGGCTCTTAGTTGGGTCGGATTAATCATTTATAATATGTATATAGAAGATATCTAATATAGTTATTTAAAAACATAATTTTTTCTTTTTTTGTATTAAATTCTAAACGGAATCTATGGACGAACTATTCTACCAATTGGTAGTTTTGAATAAAAAGCGTTATATTTAATTTTTCTTTATTATCTTATCATTAAAACAATACTTTATTTTAGTTCAAAATAAAAAAATAATAATATAATTATATTCTTTTTTAGTTTGTTCACGACTTTCTAACATCTCATAAATTAATTTAAAGTCTCTATGGGTGAATTAAAATAACAAGAAATATTGTTACTATCCCTAAGAGGATTAAAATTATCTGTCTTATGCTTACGTAAATCCCAATTTTCTGGTGCAACTTTGAAAAAAAGCTTTTGCTTTTGAATACTTTTCCTCTAAGAGTATTGCAAAATCACCTACTTCTTGTGGTATTTCATGGGCTATTACTGATATACTCACTGCAATACCAATCGGAATAGATATTAAAAAACTACTAGCAATAACCGCCCCATCGATACTATTATGAAAAGCATCTCCGATAAGAATTATGGGACCTGCTTTAGAATGGGTTTCACAATTTTCTTTATGACAGTGTCTCCAAATCATCATTTTTTCCATTAAGAAAAATCCAACAATACCTATTAAAACGATTGAAAGAATCATCTTGGGGTCAGATTCAGATTGTGCATTTGGTATCATTCCAAGAAAAGCAGCTGCTAATAAAGTTCCAGATGAGTAAGAAATCAAACAAGGAATAAGTAATTTTCTTATTCTTTCTTTAAATAATAAAAAAATACTTGCCGTTAAAATAGAGCCTATACTTCCCAAAATACTAAAAATAATAATCCAGATTAAGATTTATAATCACCTTCTAAATTTAATATAGTTTATAGAATATTATATCAAAAATTATTCGTCATTTTTTATAAAAAATTAATTTAAAAACTCTTTTATTAATAAAATATATTATAAACAAATAAATAAATTTGAATAATTATTCAAAATCTTTTTATACCTTATTGAATCTAAATATTATGAGACTATCCTACTATTTTCATTAAATATGATTTAAATCTGTTTATATAATCTTCCTTGATCTAAATGTAGAAAAAAGAGGTTAATAGTTTGAAAAATTCAATTTTAAAATGTTTGGAAAAATGTGTTTCTAAAGTAAAGAATCTAGATTTACCACCTATCAATACCGAGAAAAATTTTTCTTTAAAAGATATTAGGAGAACTATAAGATATAATTGTGTTGATGATTGTTTAAAAAATGAACAAGATAATATACTTTAGGTGTAAATTTAAATATCAAACTTTAATTCTAATTGAATTAAACTTATAATTTTTACAATTAGAATAAGTAATTATTCATGTGAGACAATAAATCAAATTTAAAATATATCTGGATAAAATTAGGAAAAAGAAAAGCTTTATGAAAAATATTGTTCCATTTGAAAAATTTCCTGATAAATATGAAAATTGGTTTAAAGAGAATAAATATGCATATAAATCAGAGCTTTTAGCAATAAAGAAGGTATTACCTAAGGATAAAGAGAGCATCGAAATTGGAGTTGGGAGTGCTCGTTTTGCCTCTCCTTTAGGGATTAGAATTGGTATTGATCCTTCAGTTAAGATGTTAAAAATAGCTCAAAAAAGGGATATTTTAGTTATAAATGCTGTTGCTGAAAAGTTGCCTTTTCGTTCTCATTCTTTTAATATTTCATTGATGATAACTACAATTTGCTTTTTAGAAAATATTAAATCTGCTCTGATAGAAATATTTAGAATCTTAAAACCAGGAAGCTCGATTATTATTGGATTCATTGATAAAGAAAGTATAATGGGAAAGTTATATCAAGAAAGAAAAAATAAAAGTGTTTTTTATAAAATAGCAAAATTTTATTCAGTAAAAGAAATTCTTTCTCACCTTAAGAAGAGTGGATTCAGTTTTTTTGAATGCTTTCAAACTATTTTTAGCCAATTAGGGAAAATTAGAAATTTTGAACCTAGTAAAAGTGGTTACGGTAAAGGATCATTTGTAGTAATTAAGGCAATTAAGTAAATCCTTAAATATTATTTTTCAAAATTAAAATAAATTTTAAAATTGTTAAAATACCTTAACAAAACTAAAACTTTCACTCTCACTTTTAATAAAAAAGGAGAAAAAAAGAATTTTAGACTAATTGGGTCTTAACTAAATCTAAAAATGGCTCAATTGAAATAAACGGTGAAACTCCTTTCAAATCATGGTTTTTTACAAGTCCTAAGCGATTTGGATCCATTCCCATTGCTAAACCAAGTAGTTGGGTTATATAAATGACTGGAATATTAAAGGGTTCACCTATGATGTCGCCATAAAGGTTATTGACCTCTATCTGGCCGAGATCCAACTGTAAATGACAGAATGGACAGCAATCTATGATTACATCAACGCCTGCATCGCGTATATTAGTTAATTTCTCTCTGGTAAAGTCTGCAGCAACTTCTTTAACAGCAGTTCGAAGTGCACCCCCAGCTCCACAACACATAAATTTATCTCTATAATTGACACTTTTTGCCCCGGTTAATTCAACAATCTCATCAAGAAAGGTTGGATTTTCATATTCTCCACTCCAAGGTCTTTTGTCGCTTGGTTTTACAATGTGACAACCATAATGGACAGCTACTTTAATATCATTAAATTGGTATTTAATAAAATCTCTAAGGTAATCCAAACCCATATCTAAATAAAGAGCTTGAACTACATGCTTTGGTTCTAAATTTCCTTTATAAGTTCTTCCAATTTTAGCTAAATGCTTATTAATTTCTTTT
>JARRLT010000344.1:0-6110 GCA_037386725.1 Promethearchaeota archaeon | reverse complement strand
AACAAGTACAAACCCAATTCATTGGATAAAATAGAGAAGACCAATTATAGAGAAGATTAAATTTAAAAGAAATTAATTTCTATTTTTTCTTCCCTTTCATCATATTATACTATCTGCTTTAAAAACATCACAATAACAAATAATAGAAATTTTAGATTTTAATGAGCTTAAAGCAGATTCCAAATAAAATTTTACCGAACTTTTTTGAATATTATATGATGTCGTTTGAAATAGAATATATTTATTCATTGTTCCTTAGGTTTGATCTTTAAATATTTATAGGAAACTTTATTAAGTCCAATTCAATTTTTTAGATGAAGATGGAAGAAATAATGGAAATGACAGCAGATCTAATGAAAGTGTTAGCGGATTACTCCCGGCTAAATATCATCTTATTAATAAAAGATGGTCAGAAAAATCCGAAGGAAATCGAAGAAGAGTTGGGAAGATCTCAATCAACTATTTCTCAACATCTTAAGATTCTTTCAGATGCTGATATTATCGATTTTGAAAAAAATGGAAAAAGTAAAATTTACTTTCTTAAAAATAAGGAAATTCTGAATATTATTGAAAGTATTAAATGGTTTGTTATTGAACAACAAAAGGCAAAAGCGAAAAGTATTCATGACTTAGATCGCCTTGACACTTTACTATAAAAATTTATAGGGTGTCACGAGAAAGAATATTAACTCTTATATGATATTGTTATAGGGATAGAAGAGTTTCTGCTTGATATCAAGTTTATAATCGTGAATTATATTTAAAGAACTCGTTTATTTAATTCTATTTTATTTGCTATATAATTTCTTATTAAATTTTTTGTTCTACTTTTATGAATTAAATAATTTTTATACAACAATTTTATATAATTGGGTTTAAATATTAAGAGTAAACAACATCTTATCTAAAAACAATTTTTTAGTAAAATTATAATTTGAAATATCTACTTTATAAAATAAAAATAAGTCTATTAAAAGCATTGGGGGATGAATCTCGCTTATACATTATGATTTCGGTAAGTATTGATTTAAATTGTGCTTCAAAGATGAAAAAAATGGGAAAAACACGAAATATCATATCTCAGCAACCCAAAAGCCTTAATGAAATTGAGACGGTTAAATCTGAAAGAGTTAAAAAAGAAAAGTTAAAATCACATAGTAAAATAGATGAGAGGGAAGAAGGAACTACTTTCGATATCCTTTTCCCCGATCATTATGGGGTTGGACAATGCAGGAAAAACTTCAATTGTCTTATCACTTAAAGGAAATAAGAATTTATTATCCTATTATAGTTTAGCTCCAACTAAGGATCGTAGTATTGAAAAGGTGGAAGCATTAGGAGGTCAAAGATTTTCAATCTGGGATTTTGGAGGGCAAAAAATTTATCGTGATGACCATTTACAGAACTTCGAAAATTATATTAAAAAAACAGAAAAAATTATCTATGTGATTGACGTTCAAGATATTGAGAGATATGATGTTTCTCTTGATTTTCTCGAACAGATCCTCATTAAATTTAAAAAGACTCATTTAGGCGTAAATTTGTCAATTTTCCTCCATAAATACGATCCTGATTTATTTAGTAGGCATCCTGAATTGAATGATGATAAAATAGAGGTATTGATCCAAAAAATTCAAAAAATTATTTCAACTTTAGATTCAACCTTAACCTATAAAGTCTTTAAAACATCAATTTATACTATTTTCTCAAAAACACCGGTGATTTAGAATGTACGAATGGTGTATTTTTCTATTGATAAAAGCCTCAATTCAATGACTCATTAGAAAAAAATATCAATTATCGAAAATTATTTTAAATATATCAGTATTTATTTAAAAATTGGAATGAGAAATTTTCTGAGAAAAAAGATGAAGAATCTCATACTACTAGTTGAAGATGATTCCGCAGTCCTAACATCTATTCAATTACTTTTAGAAAGTAAGGGATATAATGTGGAAACTGCTTTTAACGGAAAAGAAGCCATTAAAAAAATAGAAAATTTCGAAAATATACCTAATTTAATCATAAGCGATATTTCAATGCCCAAAATGGATGGATATCAACTCTTACGTGAAGTTTCAAAAAAACCTCTTTTAAGTCATATACCTTTTATTTTTTTATCTGGATTATCCTCAGAAGAGGACATAAACTTAGCCAAACTTCTTGGAGCGGATGATTATATTAAAAAACCATTTAAAAAGGAGGATCTTTTAGCTTCAATTAAAGGAAAACTCAAAAGATATGAGATTTCCAATAATTTAAACAATAAATTAAAACAATTATTAATAACTAAAGAAATAAGTGTCAAACCTTCAATCTCTGATGAAGAAAAAAAGGCTGTTTATTTTTTCTTGATGTCTTGGAATAAATATTCTGAACCAGTTCTTCATGATTGTTATCCTAAGAAGCAATTAAATAATATAGATTTAGAAGGGTTATCATTTCAATCCAAAGTTATTTTTATTAGGAATATTAGCCCCTAATATCAATTATTTACATTCTTTAAGGTTAAAACGCATTTTTAGAGAAATATCAACATCTGATCCACAAACCTTTAATGGATTAACAGAAAGCAATTATCAAAAGATTCTTGAAATATTATCTAACAGAGTAATTTAATTTGAGAATTGATAATTTTATTAAGGATACAATTATTTTTTTAAATTGAAAATCAAATTATATTAATTAATTTAAAGATGTTTCCTAAAATTGAGTTCTCAAATTTTATTAATTGATGATGATAAGGATCTCATATTCAATCTTCGCTTGATTCTCCAAAAGTATGATTATGATGTTTTATCTGCATATAATGGACGTGAAGGCTTAGATCTATTAAAAAGATTAGAAAATCCCCCCGATTTAATTATTTCGGATATAAAAATGCCAGAAGTTAATGGATTTGAATTTTTTAATGAAATAACAAACAATCCTTTATGGTCAGATGTTCCTTTCATATTTTTAACTGCACTAAAAGAAGCAAAAAAGATTAGAGAGGCTAAGGAGCATGGTATTAGCGATTTTTTAACTAAACCTTTTAACGAAAAAGAACTATTGGCAACAATTAAAGGAAAAATTGAACGAACTAAAAGAATTAAAACTTTAGACAATGAAATAAACGAATTAGTCACGGATATAAAAAGTGATGATAGTAGGAATATAAATATAAAAGAAAATGCTATTCTTCTATTAATTGTTTGGGATGATAAAGTGGGACCTCAAATTAAGAAAATATATCCAAATAAAAAAGAGATCTTACCTTCTTTAGATAAATTAGCAAAAAATTTATTTCAAACATCTGTTTTAATTTATGGACAAGATGGAATTGAAAATCCAGAAGGAATTCTATTAACTCTCGAAGGGTTAAATTCTAAGGGTTATCTCTATTTTGATTCTCATGTTGAAGAAAAATATAGGGCAAAACAAAAGCAATTTATGATATGCTTTATCCATCCTAAGTTAAATTATTTAATAACCATTCAAATAAGGCATATATTCCATGATATGGCTGAAAGGTTTAAAAAGAATAATAAGATTAATTTTAAAGAGTATTTTGATAAAATTAAAGAGGTTTTTAAATTTGAAACTCCTTTTCAGAAGATTTTATGACCTTAATAAATTATATAAAGTCATATAATCAGTGATATAAAAGCCCTTATTGCCAGAAAATTGCTTTATTTTCTCTTTTACTTGAATCACATAAAATTATAAAAAAGTGTTTAAAATATTTTTTTGATCGTTCTAGAATTAAATTTCCATTAAATAGAAGTTCTGATGGTTTGAAATTTTTAAAATTGAAATGATATCCATTAAATTAAGCTTTTCTATAAGTAAATAAATTAAATAGATAAATTATATAAATCTAAATATTCTTACAACTCATAAGTTCTATATATCTTGAAAATGGTTCCTAATAAATTATGTCTAAAGCAACATTTCTATTGTTTATCTCGGGAGAAAATACTACAAGGTCAAAATCGGCGATAAATAACATCAAAAGAAGATTAAAGACTGAGAATTATAATTTAATGATTATAGATATCTTGGAAAATCCACAAGTTGCAGAATTGGTTGGAATTGTAGCCACACCATTATTAATGAGGACTATTCCCAAACCTGTAAGGAGATTTGTTGGGGATTTTACTGATTCTAAACTTGATATATTAACTTAACTTCTACCCCCAATGAGTTTATTTATTCATGAATGAACTAAATAAGATTCCCTCGGGTATTAATGGATTTGACATGTTATCTAAGGGGGGTATTCCAAAAAATAGAATGACATTAATTTCATGAACCCCAGGCAGTGAAAAAACAATTTTTTTAGTACGATTTCTAGTAGGGGGTATCGATATATTATAGGCCTCAAGAATAAATCATTTATAACACTTTCATGATCTATTTGAAATTTCCAACTTTTGTATAAGAGAATTTATTCTAATTCATTCTAAACGTTTCATTTTTACTTGACAAGGATTACCTAAAGTTGCATAAAATTGCCTATTTTTTATATCTATCATTACTCCAAACCCCGTAGAAATTTCTGTTCCATGATTACAAAAAGTAAATTCCGAGGGTTTATTTTTATTTCCATGAGAACACTGGATTTCTTTGTTAAGGTAATCTAATGAAATTTTATCTGGAGATTGCATTAATACCTCTTTTGCGTTTTTATACCGCAGAATAGAAGATTGATGTACCAATTTATTTTGAAGACTTTTAGCAGCTTTTTCATCATAAACTGAATTTTTAGGTATGAACTTATTCCATCAAAACCTTCTCTTCTAACTTCCATTTTCTTAGGACTAAGTTCTAATATTGCTAAATCTCCATTTATGTCACCAACCATAATATTAGCTCCACCTAATAGGGGAAATTGTTGGAAATAACTAATAGCTTCTTTAACAGAACTACAATTTTCGAGAGCCCCTCTAATTATTATCATAGGTGGGATCCCTTCTTTTCCAATATCTTTTAGATAAACATAATTGTAAACAATCGAAAGCCCCTTTTCATTCATTCCATTATTAATTCCTACTAAACCAATAACTCCAGAACCAATCGTTGAGAATTTGTTATCATTTTTTGGATATATATTCCTAAATATACAGCATTTAGCTAAGAAGTCTGGTCCATCCCAATTTTTCACAATTAAAACTCCATCAGTTGAGGAGACCTCACCAGTTATTCCTACTGCACTACAATTATTTAAAGATGATGAGATTTCTCCAACTCTGTAATGTGTAATTTGGGCTCCAAGAGCATCAATGGCTTGTAGAAACAAAATCTTATTTATAGATAAATCTGTTGCTTTGCTTAAACCTTTTAAAAAGTTCCATTGAGAAGGAAAATATTGTTGTATAGATTTCCTAATCATCCTCGAAGAGAATAATGTTGCCAATCTTTTGAACAAGAATCGAGGAAATAAGATAGGTTTTGAAGCTAAAAACTCATCAGAAGTTGTTAAATCTTTATAAAAGTTTCTAATTTGACGTTGAAATGTCTTACCTTGTTTTAGGCCCATTTCATAGTCATTTCCCTTTAATTCAAAGGTATTAATAGCCTTTTCCATAATAATTCACAAATAATATCTCTCTACTTCTTTTATAATTAGATTGACTAAATCTTTTTCATTTTTAATGGGGTAAAGAGTCATTTTATTAATTAGATCACCAAACTTCTGGTTTGGAATAGATTTTGATCCAATAAAAAAGCCAACAATTTTATGACCCCTATTTATCAAATCTATAAAGGTTTTTTTGGATTTAATCCAATTATAAATGCCAAAATCAGTAATGATAAATATAAGAACCTCTTGATCAGCTTTTTCACACAAAGAAACAATATTCTTTAAAGGAAGATGTGTACCTCCACCTTGATATCTCAGCAAAGTTTTTTCAGCCTCTTTATAATCAAATGTCCAAGGACATACATCTGCTTTGTTAGAAAAATTAATTATACTAAATTTTACTCCTCTTTTGGCAACATAATGAAGGGCAGCGAAAGATGAAACTAAAGCTATATGGTATTTTCCACATGAAGAATTGGATTTTGTAGCATAATTCCAGCCCATAGAACCTGAAGAATCTAAAACAATTAATAAATCGGGTAAT
>JARRLT010000343.1:0-3675 GCA_037386725.1 Promethearchaeota archaeon | reverse complement strand
AAAATCAATAAATTCAATGGAGTAATCGATCCTGAATTTATGGGGTATGCAAAAAAATTAAAAGAAATCTGATTAAACTTTAATTAATTTATTATAAAAGAATTAGAATTTAGATTCTAAAGTTATTAAATGAATTTAATTTAATTTCTTTTAATTTTTTTGCATACCCCATAAATTCAGGATCGATTACTCCATTGAATTTATTGATTTTTACTTCAAACCGATCATAAAAATCTAATAAAATATTATGTAAAATTCTTCTTTCTGTAAAAATGTCTGTTTTATTCGTTATTCCAATGACTAATAACCTCTCTTTCCTCTCATACAAGATCCTAGTATCTTTAAAATTTATTTCTTGAATTTCTTCACTCGATTTTGCTCTATTGTTTAATTCATTAATGAATAGATTCATTGCATTTAAAAAGCTGCTTATTAAATCTTCGTCAGTATCACATATTTTCGATTTATTTGAAAACTTTTTACTCACAAGTAAAGCACCACTTAAATTATCAATAAAATATAATGCATTAAATGGATTTTCATTGTAGGCTAGAGAATTATAAAACCAATGGGAAGAAGGTAAATTTTTATATATTTCATCATTTTTCCTAAAATTCATGATAACATCTTTCTATTGAGAGATTAATTAGTAATAATATTATTTAATCGCTTCTTAAGGAAGTAAGATATAAATTCAATATTAAAAGCAAATATCATTCATATATTACCTTTAGAATACCATATTAATTTTCAAAAATCCTAAAAGGATAAAAGGATTCATATTCACTCATAAACTAATGATCATTTGAAAATTTAGACAAAATTAAAAAGAATTTTTCAAAAATAAGGTTTGATAAACATTTAAAATCTATAAAAAGATAAAAAATTTAATTAGTTTAAAAAATATAAATTTAATATTAAAAAAAGTTACTTTTGATGACAATGGAAGATAATAATATCGAAGATGAAAAAAAGAAAATTTCGGTCGGACTAATAATTTCAAAGGAACAATTATATGGCAATCCAATAATCCCCGAAGAAATTAAGGAAGAAATAACTGAAGCTGAGTATTATTTACTTATTTATATCTCTCGTGAAGATGTAGTGAAAATTAGTTGTTTCCCCACTAAAACAGATAATTTAAAGAAGATCCTTATTAAACTTGAAGAATTCTCTCCTAATCTCGTTAAAGGAATTTCTAGTGTATTGCGAGAACTTAATTTAAGTAAAGATATTTTGCATACAACCGGTTTATGTTTTAAATTACAAGATTGTTATTATGAGAGTTATTTAGTTGGGGATAATCTTAAACCTGATGTAATAGAGAAAGTAAAACAAAAGTTTAAATCAGTTACGAAAATTGTGGATGTAGTAATTGAAGATATCGAAAAGTTATGAACTTTTTTTAGCCTTTAGTTCATTTCTCTTTTTTAAAAATTTATAATTTAGAAATCAATACATAAAAATGAAAAAATCTCTTTTTTAAATTAACAAGTCTGTATCACATCTGAATCTCCCAGACGTCTTTTTAAAGCAAATACAGACTGAAATGAATTATAGATTAGTTTATAAGGGAAATGATTAAGTAGAAATCCATATTGTTTCTTAATTTATTCCCAGTTATGTAAATTCTTCATAGATCTCTCAAGTTAAAATTATTAAGGATGCGTTAGATGTTAATAATTCAATTTTCTCTTAATTAATTCCAAAAATTAAAAAATTTTAGATATTTTTAATTGAACTTAAACTTCTCCAAGTTTTCCAAAATATAATCCATAAGATTATAAAGATAAACATAGTTGTAGCGAATGTATAGCCTCCAATAAATAGATCAACGAACATAAATGGCAATCCAGCAAATGAAAACCCTAAAATATAGGAATATGCCCAAATTCTTTTTTTAAGTCCTATAATAACACAAGGGATTATTGTAGTAAAAATTATTGATAAATATGAAATTATTTTTAAATATTCATTTGTACAGTGAATCTGACAATAATTCATTAGATCCATATTAATCCATGAGACAATAAATCCAATAGAAAATATTAAAATTGAGATAATATAAATTTTGGTGGAATTTGTTGCCCTTTTATCAATTTTGTTTTTATCTTCTGAACTAGTATTCTTTCCGGATTTTTTACTATCCATATTTTCTATAAAAATTATTTACATTTAAATTTAATATTTTCAAATAAGTTATAAAATGTGTCAAAAATATATGAGGAAACATTCATAATTTAATTTTATTAGAAGCAATTTTGATATATTAATGTTTTATGAACCCTACAATAGGATTATGTTTTACATTTCCTTTTGATATTTCTCTAGACTTAAATATTAAAAGATACATATTTATAATAAGATTAAAATTATAAAGGATAAGCAAAAAAAATAAAACATGACTCCAGCCACACCCTGGATACGGTATTGGGACACCCAAATCGCCGGAATTTTGTCTTTTGGTTAGTGTAGAATATACACTTTTGATTTGCCCTCCTCCCCCTATTTTATTTTTTGACCTCTTTTGGTCAGTGGCTGGAGTCTCTCTTTTATTTTCTGTATAAATTTGTGTTTGTATGGCTTAATACCTCTTAATTCTTGATTTGTTATAATAAACCAGTAGAATTAATCTTACGGTCAATTTCTTATTATTTGAAATGAAAAAGAAAGATTTTTACAACAAAAGCCTATAATTGATCTATATTTAGGACATATAAGACATTTCCCTATTAAAATAACCACAATCCATATTTTATTGTATTATGTGGCGTTTAATTCAAAACCTTTTTAAATTAAGTTGGGTATTTCTCTTATTGAACGTGGGTTATAAAAATTAAATGGTTCCTACTGATTAAAGGTGGACTAAAAAAGTTACCGGTATTAATCATCTCTCCCGATTATTAGTAAAAAGTAATCACTCACCGAAAAACGATTAATACTTTCGGTAGGAACCACTTTTTCGAACCTTTTTAAAAGCATTTTTGGTCGTTTTCAAACAATTAGTTAATAATTTATTATTAAAAATGAAAAATCTCTCAATGCTGATTTTTCACTGTTTGGTTATTTTTACTAAAATTTAAATTTAAAGTAAAGTCAAATATAGTTTTCTAAAAACTATATTTTTAGGAAAAGGATGACAATAAAGTTTTTCTAATCCCCTCTTTCTGAAATCGGTTATGATTTCTTTCATTAAAAATATTTATAAAACAAAATTAGATAAAATTGTAATCTTAGTAGTGTTCCTTTCTTAAATTGTCAAGTATCCATAGATGTTTCTATGCTTAGATATTTAAAGTCGTTTTACATTATGATCAATCATAAATAAAAAATGTTTCGAGAATGTATTATGAAATTATATCTGAAGCAAAGTCATTACCACGATGAAATTCCATGTTGTGCAAATTCATTATATGAACGAGGTAAACGCTTAGAGTGAACTGCTCTAGATGATTACGCAACTGATGATTGGGCTTATTTGGATTTCTCTATAAAATGGGTATTTGCAAAAGGATTTGAGGCACCAATGGCAGTAATAAATTATCAAGAATTACATCTAAAGCATCCAAATCACATACAATGGACGATTATTGATAGCCAAGGAGATTATTTTAAAGATAACCCCATTCATTATCCTGCAAGTCCTTCAGGGGAAGTTTTTGCTGCAATGTCACT